>NZ_JBSSFD010000037.1:0-49039 GCF_054062295.1 Lysinibacillus sp. TE18511 | reverse complement strand
CGTTGACGTGTCATAGTAGCACGCTCCTTTTTTTAATAGTCTAAGTTTACAACCCCTTATTTTATCTGTCCAACTTAGTGTAGCCTATCCAAGTAGAAGAAGATACTTCAAGGTCAACTTCTTCATCTAATTCATACTAGTAATTCCATTATTCAATCTTTAATAAGGAATGTGAAACATAGTAGCTAGAAATCATGATCTTTGTGGTGAAGCCTAAGAATGTCTAGCTCTTCATCTTTTAAGCACTTACTTCGAGACATTAAAAAATGCTCTCCCTTGATAAACAGATTTATTTTTTCATCTGTCTACCTATTGGAGAGCATATCAATTTCTATAAGTATAATATTGAAGTCCACGAGTAGATCTCAGCAAATTTGAGCATTATTTTTTACCCTTAGTCCATCCCTATTACTTGTAAAGAAGCTACATTTTCACCGATGATGACAAGTTTTGCAGGCATTTTTACGTACTCTGGAAGCCATTGGACCATGCCGTAAGCATATTGAAACAACATTGGATTTTTTACACCTTCAATTGGCACGTAGCCTTTCATTCGATATACGGTTTCAGGTAATGTACGTATCCAATCTTCAAATTGCTCTTGCGTAAAGTCAACGTCCTTAAATTCAACTAATCGTGAGCCTAAATGCATCGAAGCTATTGGAGCTTTCACAATATCTTGTGTGTCCACCTGTGCAGTTGCTTTTAAATCTTCTAATAAACGCAATGGTACTCGGCCATTGGTTGTTTGCAATATAAAGGCGTGAGGATTAAAACCTTGTAGCTCATAGACGACTTTAGCTTGCTCTGCCTCTATAAGTAAATCCGTTTTATTGGCCAGTAATAAATGCGCGTGACGGATTTGTTCCATAAATAAGGAACGCACTTGCGGGGTTAAGGTCTCACGATCCAGCCACAGCTTTGAATCAGCAACTGTGACAATTCCTTTGACATTTAACTTTTCCGCAAATAACGGTGAATAAACAGCGTCTAATGCTTCTACAGGATGTGCAGCACCTGTTGTTTCAATAATTAGGACATCAAAGTCACTATCAAAAAGAAGAGATTGAATCTGCGCCTCTGTTTTTTCAGCGCCTGAGCAGCAAATACAGCCCTCTAGCATCTCCTTAATCGGGATATCCTTTTCTACAGCCTGTGAGTCAAATGGCAGCTTTCCAAGCTCATTCATGATAACAGCGGGCTTTAAATTTTTTTCTTTCAGTTGTCGAATAACATCTGTTAACATGGATGTTTTCCCGCTGCCTAAAAAGCCACTAAATAAGTATACGTCCTTCACAATCATTTCCTCCTATGAAAAAAGCTGTCGTCATAGGTCGTTAGAAACGCCTGCTGCGACAGCTACTTTGTTAGTTTGTAGTTTACTCAGTTTTTGCTGGCGTACCAGTAAGCAGCTCTTTTGCTTTTAACAATTGAGGATCCTCTGCTTTTATTTTTACACGCAATGCATCCATTAAAGCATACGTTGTATCGCCAGTTAAAACACCAGTTTCTTCAAGATTGTTTGCAGCTTGCAGTTTTTTCACTGCTTGTTCTGTAGATTGACCAAAAAAGCCGTCTGCTTTACCAGGCTTGTATCCTAGAACTTCTAGCATCTCTTGTGCCGCTTTTACAGAGTTAGACTGCACGCCCTTTTTCATTTCCATAGATGGATCCAAGTATGGTAATGATGCATAAGGAGGGTATGACACTTTAACATCTGGTACAATGCCCTTTTCATTAATCCAGTTACCATTTGGTGTTAACCATTTACCTGTTGTGAATTTAAGGTTAGAGCCATCTTTTAGTGGTGTCACATTTTGCACGGTACCTTTACCGAATGATGTTTCACCAACAATTTTAGCACCAACAGATTCTTTTAATGCAGCAGCTAATATTTCAGATGCAGATGCACTACCACCATCGACAAGAACTGTCACAGGTAGATCATATTTTTTACCACCAACTGCATTTGTGATTTTCGGTTCTTCACCTTTTTCTTGTACCTGAACAATCGGTTTACCTTCTGGAACGAATAGATTCGAAATTTCCACTGCAGCATTTAAATAACCACCAGGGTTTTGACGTAAATCTAGGACAATCCCTTTCATCCCTTTGCCTTCATAATCTGCAAGGATTTTTTCTAGCTCTTTTGCAGTTTCTTCGCTGAAAGATGTAATTTGGATATGAGCAATATTGCCATCAAGCATTTCACCATAAACCGTTTCAACTGGAATTTCATCACGAACAATTGTCATTTTAAGAGGCTCAGTATTTTCGCCACGTTTCACGGTTAATTCCACAGATGTTCCTTTTTCACCACGAATAAGTGCTACCGCTTCTGAAGCACTGAATCCTTGAATGCTTTTCCCATCAACCGTTAAAATAATATCTTTCGGTAATAAGCCAGCCTTTTCAGCAGGAGAATTTTTTATAGGTGACACTACTGTAATAAAGCCATTACGCTCTTGAATTTCCGCACCAATTCCTTGGAAGCTAGAAGATAATCCAGAATTAAATTGATCTGCTTCTTCCTTCACCATAAAATCAGAATACGGATCATCTAAAGCATCGAACATGCCGTTAATAGCACCATCGACCACTTTTTCACCATCGATATCTTGGTAATATTTGTTGTTAAGTAAATCAAAGGCTTCGTATAATTTTTTAAATTCTGCACGTTCAGTCGGTACTTTCACTTCAACTACATTCTTATCACCGAATGTTAACGCAAATATCGTTAAGCCTGAAGTAATAAGGATTGTAAAGAACATCAGCATGATAAATTTAAACGGTTTTAATTGAATAAATTTCCCTGCCGGTTTTACTTCAGTTGGTGTTTGTTCTTGCTGCTGTTCTATACCATCTTTTTTCTGTTCATCCATCTTGATTGTCACCACTCTCATATACACTAACTTGTTGTCACACTATTACCATCTTAACAGGTTATGGAGAAGACGAAAAGAAAAAGACTGTCAAAATTTCAAGACAAATCTCGACCTTCAACGATCTTCATAAAATCCAGCATATTAAAGCAACTTTTCAACTTAATCGCTTATATTGCTCATCCACTTTATTCTATGTAGGCGTTATTGCTTTAGATTTTAGTTAAAGTAAAGGTGCTTTTAGAAGCACTTTCTAAGGCACCTTTACACGCTGCTAAGTTAAAGGTATATAATGGTACTGCTTTTCTATTTTACTCGTTTCTTAGAAGCAGTCAACTAAAATCCTCATAGATTAATAGAAATCAAATATCCTCTTATGCATCATTTATATACGTAACTTGCGCCAATTTTGCAGCTATTATTTTGTTTTCAGCATTTTTCGCTGCATTGATCCCTGTAAAAGTTCCTGTTCTAATTCGATAGTTTGTGTCATCTTGCTCAATGTAAACAACCCAACCAAATGTTGTTTTCATCACCTGTGCCGCGCTTTCTGCTGCTTTCAGTGTACTATAGATTCCCGTCATGATACGATATTTCGACGTTTCCGCTGGCGATTTTGGAATATCTCCAGCATTTTTAATCATTTCAATAAATTGAGACCAAGATATTTTTCCAGCGCGAATATTTCGAGGGCAGTTTTTCCCACTAAAATAATTATGTTGAACAATATTCTGAATTGCGATATTTTCATCTTTTATTATTTTTGCAATAAGATTCGCAGCATTTTGCACAGCTTTATAATAATCCCCATCGCTATTTACGCAAATTTCCACATGAATGCCTTGCTTATTACCGGTATATGTTCCTGCCGCCCAGCACTCCCAAAAATGTTCAAATGATTGAATAGCTTCCTTATCATCCACTTGCCAGTGCCAGCTAGCTTGCCTGCTATTGCTATTACTCTGTAGGCGAGCATGAGCATCCGCATCGGCTCCAACGCCCGTATTATCGGTTTCATGAACGACAATATATTTTTTTGCATTATTTTTACCACTTGTAATTTTAACTGCTTGTGAAGCTGATACTAATTTTTGGCGAATCGTTACCAAAAGGTTTCCCTCCCTTCTCTTTGTTCTATAGCCAAAAAGCAGGACGTTTGAAAATACTTTGTAAAAAATCAAACTATCTTATCATTCGTGCCGAAGATAGATAATTGATTTCACTCTATATTATGCACCTTTTTGTAACTTCTATTGTGTTTTTATAAGCATTAATAACCACACTAGTTTCAACCGAATTTACTAGTATTTTTATAGTAAATGCACTAAGTTTTTACGTAAGTGCTTTTAATTTTTTTATTACTGAATGAACTGTTAGCCTATGAAATGAAATAAGCTGTCCTTTATAAATGACCGAAAAAATACCATACGGAGTTGGCGATAATGCCATCAACTCTCCTCTATCTTGGAAATCAATGAGTTCAACCGGTATATTCAATTTATTGGCACCAGCTATAATATTTTCAGTTGCAATTTCAACGTATGGACATTGGAATGAACGTAGGATCGTTAAATGATTGAATTTTTTTATTCTCTCCTCCCAATCGGTTGGAAAATATGGTTGTTTGGCTTCGATGCTCAATGGATAGACTAGTAATTCAAAATCATATGGCGCCGAACCAATAACTTGAAAATCATTTTTTAAAAATATCTCTTTACTGGGCGTCCAAGATGTTTTTGAATTCGTGATCACGACAACACCTTTTTTTGCTAGCTTTTTTGCATCTTCTACACATTTACGGATCAATCGAGTCCCGTAACCTTTTCCAACTTCACTTACCCACAAACAATGAATCACTAAATAACCATCAGCGTGAACGACTCTTGAGGAATTTTCTGCTTCAGTATATTCAATAAATCCTACTTGTTTTTTATTATCGATTACTTGCACATATTTCAAGCCCTCTTCAAATCTATTATGTAGCCATTTATTTTTATTGATATAGCCCGTTGATTTCTTCTTACTTCTAAGACAAAAGCTGCCTACCCCCTCTAAAATTTCAGGATTTAATTTAAGCAATTCAACCTTACTCAATGACAACCCCTCCTATATATTATAGTAATTACAGATTAACCATTTTTATCCACCCCGATTAATTTGAAGGCTCTGATTTCCGCTACGTGCTACTCGCTTTCCTGCGGGCGAGCGTCGAGCCGCTTCCTTCGCTACGCTCCGTGCAGGGTCTCGTCTGTCTCGCTTTCCCGCGGGAGTCGAGTAGCCCTACGCTACAATCAGTTAAAAATGAGAGTATATTAGCAAAATAGTTACAAAAAATCATTTTATTGCTCAATAATAAACCTATTTTTCTTAATCAACATGCGTGAGTAATTATATCCCTTTTTAGGTCCCATACCATAACATAGGGGCCACTTGGCGCTTGCCTGAAGACGTCCAATAAGCCACTTGAGCCAACAAAAGTTTTTTGCTCGGAAGCGGAGCGTATGCAAAATAAGCAGTCTGTTAAAAAATAATAAATCAGGCTAATTGCATTTTAGCCTGATTTTCATCATGGAACATCCCTTATGATATGAGGAATGTTATGGATTCTTATTATTTTTGCCATTATTAATGGCCTTCTGCATGTCGAGTAATTCAGAGACTGTGACAAATCGGTATCCTTGCTTTTCAAGTTCGGGTATTATTTTTTCCATTGCTTTGACAGTCTGCTGACGATTCCCGCCTCCGTCATGAAATAGAACGATATTTCCTTCTTTTACACCTTTTAACACAGTATCAACAATTCTATTCGTACCAGGACTTTTCCAATCTAAAGTATCTAAATGCCATGACCACATAACAACTTTATATTTTTCTTTTGCAATCGCTTCAATCATCGCATCAGAATACTGCCCTTCAACTGGTCGAAATAAAGTAGGAGTAAATCCTGTGATGGTATGAATGGTTTCATTCGTTTGCTTAATCTCCTTAAGTAAGTTTGGAACATTCGTCCTTAATGGATGGGTAAATGTATGGTTGGCCAGCTCATGACCGTCATTATACATTCTTGAAATGACTTCAGGATTTTTATCTGCATTTTGACCGACAATAAAAAAAGTTGCTTTTGCATTGTATTTGGCTAATAAATCTAAAATCTGAGGTGTATACTTTGGATGTGGTCCATCATCAAAAGTAATAGCAATCAACTTTTCATTCGTTTTAACTTCCCAAACAATTTGTCCTGCTTCTTCATAATACTTTCGTCCTTTATTTTCATATGTGGCTGCACTAACTTTTACATAAAAAAAAGAGACCGTTAAAAGGCAAATAGGTACTAACAACAGGAAAAACTTTTTCAAATCTTCACTTCCCCAAATAAAATATTTCGTACTTTATTATTTGAGGATTTATAAATAACATGCTTTATTTTTGATTTTTACATTGTGTAAAAATTGGAGAGCTCAGGGTAGAGGTTTTGAATAGCAACGGAATTAGAAAATAAAAGTCAGCTACTTATAAAAGCTTAAGTAATAGTCAATTAATTTTATGACTTCATTTATTTTTTTATATTCTTTTTCTATTTTATAGGAGATAAACAATATAGCTACATTAAAGCTTAAAACTGCTAAAGCAAAAATTTGGACAAGTGACATCCCAATGACCAGTTTCGTATTGATGGCAGAGGCAATTATGACCATTAATGATAGTATCACACCACTCAATGTAATATAAATTGGCTTAGATCGAATAATTTCATCTGCTTGCAATTTTAAAACATCTAATAAATATCGAATTTCTTTCAATGTATATCGTTGATCAAAAATAACAAAATATGACATATACACATCGTTTGCTATATTTTCATTCAGTATGTTTTTATGAATTTTTGTTACTAATTGATCACAAAAATCTTTTTTTAATGCTTTTTCAGGTATAAATAATTCCTCTTTATTTTCTAAAATATTTGCGCTGGGATGTTTCAAACCCCCTCACCCTCTCATACTGGTTTACCTGATATTTAACTTCTTTCAGCAAACGTTTTGTAGCGAAAGAGGAGCTGGTGCTGTCGCTTCTCTTTCGCGCAAAAACATCTATTGTTCTAATGCCTCTCCGGCGTATGTCACCGTACTTTAATGAGAACATTTGTTGAAAGTCACCCAAATCTTTCAGATACTAAAATTATATGAAGGAATGAACGTTGTATGTTATTTTCGACAAAATCCATCTTTTATTTTTATAGCACCTCAAGTAATTAAAATTTCGTTGACTCTGTACATTTAGACTAGATAGATTTTCGTATGAAGTAGTACGTGATGTAGGGGGTTGAAATAAAATACCTTAACTTAATAAATATCAAAATAAGTAATTATTGTGGAAAGTTCGCATTTTTATCTTCTTTTCTTAGAATAAAAAGCGATATAAAGTGGATAAAATAAAAAATGTGAAAAAGCCTAGAAGAAACATGATTATGTTTTTAGTTCTATTACTCACACTATCACCCTTTCAACTGGTTCATCACCAAAAGTTGTGGATGACATTTGTTAAAACGTATGCCATGTATTTAGGTTGATTGGAGTGGAGACTGGGCGACTCCTTGGGGATCAGCGGTAGAGGAACGAAGGCTAAGAGCATCACGTCCTGTGATAACGCCTTCGTGACCAACATCCTGTTGCCCCGAGACCCTGCAGCGAAGTGAAGCGGCTCATCGGACGCCCCCAGGAAAGCGCCCAGTCGGAACGGAAATCAACCACACGTTATGGTGATGAGTCTTTCAACTCTTATAATACCTGAAAATGCAATAAAGGTGAATGATATTTAATAGTGGTAGTCCCATGATTTTTAAGCTGGGATACTAGCCATTGAGTATTACATTATCTCGCTTGATCATCATAATAGGCTTCATCAGCAGCCTTTTGATCAGTGCCCTTTATATAAGCTACAATCATATCAGGCCGTTTCAGTAACATCCAGTCCCCATAATGATCAAATCGTCTACAGGAAGTAATCATTCCGTTTTTAATCGTTCCGTATTTTTTTCCGTTTTTCTTGCCCCATTCTTTTAACCGCTTTGCAAAATCAGCATCTTCTGCCATTAGCATATTTTCATTAAAACCGTTAATTGCCTGATAGTCTTTTTTATAGCACCAAAAAACCCCTACAGAAATAAAACCATACTTGAATAGTAAGGGAACAATTAGTAGCATGGTAGAAACTACTATACCTAAGGACATTCTTTCAAAATTTCCGCTCACACCACCACCAATGTATTGATTGGATACTAAGTGCTTTTCAACCTCAGATAACAGGTCTTCTGTCATTCGACTATCTGCATCAATTGTAATTAGGATTTCGCCTTTTGCTAATAGAGCTCCAGCATTTCTAATTTTAGATAAATTTTTATCTTCATTTTTCAATGTCACGCAGTTGTAGGATTGTGCAATTTCTTCCGTTCTATCCGTACAACGATTTAATACAACGATCACTTCAACTTGATTTTTAAATGGTTGTGCAGCCTTTGCAATTGACTCTAGACACTCTCCAATATAATTTTCTTCATTGTGAGCAGGTATTATAACGGAAAACTTTACATCTTTATCAGGAATATCTTTTATAAATGGTGTGCATTCCGACATATAAAATACCCCTTTCTTGTCATTTTTGGTCCTCTTTATGTTAATTTATGTATATCATTTATATATATTTCGCTTCAAGTCTTTATTATTGGTTTTTTATGTATATTCTGTGGCGTAATGGATTGTTTTTAATACATAACAAAAGTGCTGCAATCATTTTTTGCAGCACTCTTTTATCAAGTACAAAACTTGGCTTAGTTTCCAAATGCAAAAATAAGCTCGGTCTCACAAGCTATTTCTCCGTCAACAGTTGCAATTCCTCGTCCTTTACCAATAACACCCTTTAAGCGTGTAATTTCTACTTCGAGGCGTAGCTGATCACCAGGCTTCACTTGTTTTTTAAAACGACAGTTATCGATACCTGCTAGTAATCCCAGTCTTCCCTGATTACCTTCTTTTGTAAGCATAATAATGGCACTGACTTGGGCTAACGCTTCCACAATAAGCACACCAGGCATTACTGGATAATTAGGAAAATGTCCATTAAAGAATTCTTCATTTATCGTTACATTTTTAATTGCTACCGCTCTTTTACCCTCTTCTAACTCCAGTACTCTATCCACTAAAAGAAAAGGATAACGATGTCTAATGACTTCTTGTATTTGTTGAATATCTAACATGTTAATACCTCCAACGTATTTGTCATCTCATTCTATCACTAATTATTAGTAGTTGGTACTATTTCAATTTCTTTCAACGGGTGGCACGGATTCGGCTTATTCTTTTCCACAATCGTAACACCTTCTATCTGTATCATGTTCACCATAAATTCTAAGCTCTTTTTCTACACCACATTTTATACATGGCTCAAAATAAATTTGTGGTAACACGCCTACTTCTGCGAGTGGAACCCATTTTGATTCATACAAAGTTTTCGTCATGCCATAATCTATTAAAATCAATTGACTTTGGTCATCTTCGACATAATTACTGCTATCTAAAAAGTCAAATCCATCATGGGCTCGCTCAATTTCTTCAATTGCTTCCTTTAAATTAACGGATATACGCAAATCCGTTTTATAATCTATGTCGAATGTTTCACCATTAACTAAAGGTAATGTTTGAACATAAGGTTGTATGGAGATTTTTTCATCTAAGTACAAAATAGGTGCTATGTAATTGGATAATCCTACCTTTTATAATGCTTGATGAATTTTTTGCTCATTTTGACTTTGTATATAACCAATCTGTGTAAATGCTTCTTAATGACCCAATGTTTAAAACGAAAAACCTTTCTAGTAGAGCCTATCCCAACAAAATTTTCTGGAATCATTAGTTGATCTACGTTTCTAACGATTTCAATCACATTCTTCATTGTTACACCTCCTATGAACATGTTTCTAATAAGCAATAAAAGATTGTACAACAACAAATAATATAAAAATAGCAACACCGAAATAGAGTATGCTTACATACGTTCTTTTTGCTTTTTTCCATTCTCGAAGCCCTATAATGATCAAGGTCAGCGCTAACAACACCTGTGACAAAGGCAATAAAGTAAAATCTTTAGATATAATGCAATAAATACTAATCATTATAATAAAAACAGTTACTATCATTTGAATGCCAAAAGAAAAATTCCATCTCATTGTTTTCAATTTATCACCTCCACCCATTCTCTATAATTCAATAATACACAACATTATTTGAATATTACTATTTTTACCTTTTTCTTCATTTGATACTTTCATTACTTTTCAGTATTTCATTATCGACAGGTTATAGAAGATAGAATATAATATTTTTTGCATTCATCTTAAATGAATGTTTAGTTTATTAGAATAGGATGGTCAAGCATGTTATCTTTTATCGCAATAGTTCTTCTCTTATTTTTAATTCCTGGCCCTGCTGTTATCATCACGGTCACGCAAACGCTGAAAGGTGGTAAAAAGAACGGTATTTTCACTGCACTAGGCATTGGGCTAGGTGACTTAGTTCATACATTAGCTGCTGTATTAGGTTTATCAGCTATTTTAATGAATTCTGCCACTGCGTTTGAAGTAGTGAAATATATAGGTGTCGCTTACCTTGTCTATTTAGGTATTCAAATGCTACTAACAAAACCACAAAAACTTGAAAAACCAACTGTTGAACAAAGCCCTGCAAGTACTTCGTTCCGCCAAGGTTTTTTAGCGGAAATATTAAATCCAAAGACGGCGTTATTTTTCTTAGCATTTTTACCTCAATTTGTTCAGCCTAATGGACAATCTGTCACTGTACAATTATTGATTTTAGGCATTACCTTTGTTGTCTTGAGCGCTTTGTATACTATTTTGTTAGCTATTATTACAAGCTTTATTGGCGAAAAAATCTTTACGAGAACAAATAGTAGCTCTCGTTGGCTTGAAAAGGCTGTCGGTTTCGTTTATATAGGATTAGGCGTCAAATTAGCTCTTCAAACTCAAAGTCGGTAAATATAGATTTATAAGGGAGAACACGATTTGAAACATGTTCCCCCTTTTTTTAATCCTATAAAGAGCTTAAATTTGGTCTTTTGCTACTTTGACTAGCCGCCACTCATGGTAACGTTGATCTATAACCTCTTTAATCTTAAAATAGTTCTCCCACGTATCCTCTACAAAATACAATGATTCTTTTCCCGGGAACGTTGCTTCATAATCATGTAAAAACATCCCCTTTTCGAAATCAAAATAATCATTCGCAAATTCCATTCCTTCATCGCTTAACATATCTTCAGACAGAACACCATCCCACATTTCATATATTTGTGTTCCTGTCAGTGCTCTTTGCTTAAACTTTTCAATTTCATTCATACTATCTTCCTCAAATTCTTCACTGAATAAGTCATGATCGACAATCCATCCTAAGAACATCCCAGTATGTACGAAAGCATATTTAATTGCCAAGCCATTTGGAAAATCTCCTGCATAATGATATTTTGCCTTATCGTAAACAATGACATCTGCCATAGTAACCCCTCCCTTTTTTCGATAATTATGTTTCAAGAACAAGGCCCATTTCAACTCTAACTTCCCTTTTTTCAATATCATTATTTGAGTAACTTAATAGGTCACATCCAATAAGGTTAAATCCATTCTTTCTATAAAATTGTATGGCGGGATAATTAGAAGTTTGCGTTTCTAAAACGATCGCCCTCACCCCTTTTTCTGCTGCTCGCTTTTTGACCAAAGCCATGAGCTTGCTACCAATTCCTTTATGTTGATGAGATTGATAAATATGAATATCATTAATTCTTAACACATTATTCCATTCCTCATGACTGAAGCTAACTATTCCCGCCTCTTTCCCATCAAACTCAGCAATATAGCATTCAATATCCTCAATATACTCTTCAAAAATTTCTCCCTCTAAATATTTATGAAATGGTCTGTTAAAAGGTTTTAATGTAAAATCCATTACCCAGCCATTTTCGCGCTCTTTATAGGAAACATCATAATAGTTATCGGAGCAGTATTGATAGATAATTTTTTTACCGTTAGGAAAATCTTCTTTATAAATCCTTTTTATTTGTAACAACTTTAATCATCCTTTTCATTTACATTCTTTAGACAATCGTATTGTACATGGGTATAACTGTAAACAAACTTTGCCAGACTTTCTAACACAAAATACCTATCGTTAGATTTTTTGTCTAACAATTGGGGTACATATTGTAAAGTCAATTTGTATGATCTTATGAATGAGCTGTGAGTGGAAATAAAGGTCGGTTTGTCCCGAATTTTATCATCGGTCGAATAAACAACACATCGTCCTTGGCATCTATTACTTCTGATTCTGTATCTTGACAATCAGGGATAAAGTGAAAATTAATTCTTTTTATTTCTGATGATGTAATATAGCTTAAAACCTCTTTTACATCAATTCTACTGCGGCTAACAAACTACAGTCATTTTAGTTATTGATGTATTGGCAATAACTTTTTCTCCATCAATATATGAGTAACAGATGTATTGATCGTTCCAGCATCCCTTTTCATACCATTGGCTAAAATCTAATCCAAAAACTAACTTTGTTAAGTCATTGAAACTTTCTCTAAATTTTTGATTGTCCTTGTAATCATATATTAATTGATAATTCGTCATAATTACTCCTCATTTTTATATTTGTTTTTTTATGTAAAAAACTTATAGACCATTGGAAAAAGAAAGGTCTATAAGCTTGCTGTTGCTTATTCAATTTACTGTTTTGGTGTATTGGCGGTAAGTGGATTACTATTTGCTACTAATTGTACTGGTGTCGTTCCTTGCTGAATAGACTGTGTCATTTGTTGTGCATTGTTTGTTAGCCCAAAGCGTTTCAGTACACCAAAAATAGCAGCAACGCCTATAATTCCCAATGTTAATAACCTCACTGATGAAATCCACCTTTCTCATGCTGAATATTTTAAAACAGCTTTAGTATTGGACATTGGATGCGGTTTATACTGCATTATTTATAACTGTTTAATGAATAAATCTTCTTTAATTTACAGGTTCCACTTTGAATTCTCAGAATTTAGTTGCACTCCCGCGTATTGTTTAATGACCATTAATCATTTTTTGCTGCAAATCCAAATTTTATCATTGCCAATTCCGTTATATTCTAAGTGTAATGTGTGCAAGCTAAAACGTAACTAACAATAACGGAGGTTATAGCATTGAAGAAATTTTTGTATATAGGAGCAATGGCTGCATTACTCCTAACCGCATGTTCTTCTAAAGATGAAGCTCCAGCTAGCGAACAAGCAGAAGCAAAGGAAAAAACCGTCAATGCTGAAACAACAGAAAATCTTGAGAAAAATTATTCATCTGAAATGGCCGCTCCAACTAAATAATGATGGATTGGATGATTAACTCTCCTCTTTTCCACAACTATACATATTATAGGTTGTAGAAAGGAGGAATATTTATGGGATACTATGGAAATATGGGTAATTACAATTGTTGCTCTGGTGGCTCTGGCGGAGGTTACGGATCCGGATCTACATTCGTGCTAATCGTTGTTCTATTCATCCTTCTAATCATTGTCGGCGCTACTTTCATGTACTAAATTAACATTCTTTTTTTAATGTTAAAAAGGCTTTAGCTTTTATTCGAAATATTCATGAATGGATAAAGCTAAAGCCTTCAACATGATCTTCTATGTAAAATATGCTGTAATAGGAAAGGAAACTAATTTATCCTTCCTCATTTCGGGGTCACTGTTATCAGAGTGACCTTTTTTTATTTAAACCTATATCTATTCATGAATATAAATTTCGAAAAAATAAATAGATTAGATGATTACCTTTCCTCCTTTCTACACCTATACATATTATAGATTAAAGAAAGGAGGGAAAAGATAATGGACTATTCAGGTAGCAACCGCTCTAGTTCAAGATTTGCCCTAATTGTAGTGCTATTCATTCTATTGATTATTGTCGGCGCAAGCTTCATGCATTATTAATAATCGCCAACGCCAATATCTCTGTTGCTCATATTTTCACTAAGGATATACTAATTTACCCCTTCACCTTCAAAGTATAACTCAGGGTCACTTTCCTCCGGTGACCCTAATTTACTTTAAATAAGCGATTTGAAAGATGGAGAAGTTTCACTGCAAAACCTACTACACTTTCATCTTCCTTCGCTATTAGAAGATCATGTTCTACGTTTTCAATTAGCTCTTTATAATCAGATTCAGGCCTGCCCCTCATTTGCAGTACAAACCTCGATTATCATCAAATCCATCTCCTTCATTACAACTACTGGCTAAACGAACTATCAAGTATATAAAATACAAAAAGACCCGAACTCACATTAGATAATATGAGTGCATGGCCCCTTGAGCTTCTTTGGCAAGAGTACTACTTCATTCTGAACAAAGCGTACACCACTTGAATTTGGTTAAACTTTCTAGCTAATAGCTTTAGCCTGCCCTCACCAATTACCTACATACAATCCCTTCTAATATATACAAATTTAATTAACGATATTAGAAGAAAAAATGACTAGTCACTCACTTTAAAAATAAGTTCTAGTCATTTTTATTAAATCACATGAAGTTATTCTAGTTGCCTATTTCAAACAAAAAACGTTCGCAGAAACTGTTGATGTAACACTGTATTTCCTTCTTGAGGCACCCCTGCATCATTAATCCCCCATGTATTAAAGATAACGGGATCAGGAGGAAGGACAGGATCACCTGGGGAATTGACAAGCACCTCATAAATCGGATCATTTGGAAGCCAAATATTTTGCGGAGTTGCATGAACGACTAGAAGTTTTTTAGCTGGAATAGTAAACGTAAGAGGCGTTGGTGTGCCATTAAAAAGTGAAGGCTGAGATTCTCCACATAAGAACGCTTCTTTTGACATCTCCGCTTGGGCACAGTTTTGCCAATCTACTACCGATACTGTCACTGTCCGGGCTATGTCTGATTTATTTAAGAGAGAGACAACTATTTTCTTTGTCTCGGGATTTCTCCATATTGCTCCTGAAGTAAAATTGCTAGGAACTGGAGATTGAACTGAACTACCTCCTCGACAATCTGGGCAGGAAGACACCTTATTTAACCGAAATATTTTTTTGTGGCAATCACAATTGCAACAAGAATCCATCATCGCTTTACCCTCTTTTCAATCGATTGATAATAATAGGATATGGTAAATGATTCATACAGTTTAGGTTATTATTAAGTGAAGAAGGAACAATCAATAGAATTGCTTTTTATCCAAAATAATAAGCTAGCTAGTAGAATTCCAAAGAGATCGTACATCAAATCAATCTTTTAATGAAGCTCTTCAGAAAATTATAAGTTTGAGTGGACTGCGAGATGAAACGACAACACAATTATGTACCAAGCATCATTTCTTTGTTCTGGCTGTAGATTGCAAAATAATTCTTTCTCTAAGGCAATACACTATGCAAAAGTGGTTATCTCCTCATAAACATAATATAAGCTACTTGTTAGCTTACACCGCCTTGAATTGTTACTGAGGGGTCACTTCGATACGGGTGACCCTTTTTATTTCTCATCGAACGTTAGGTTATAATTATTTTCCAAATTTCTAATTCAAAGGGATTTTTAGTTGGATAAATATCTCCTCCACTTTTTATAACGGTACATATTATAGACGTAGAAAGGAGGAATGCTTCATGGGATACTGCGGTAATATGGGTAATATGGGTAATTACAACAACAATTGTTACTATGGGGGTTATAGCTGTGGAGGTGGCAATAACAGTTCAACATTTGTTCTAATTGTTGTTCTATTTATACTTTTAATTATTGTCGGCGCTTCTTTCATGTATTAATCTTCAAATGCCACTGTTGAATGATCAGACTAGAAAAAATAAGAGGGTAAAGCTTTCTAGCCTTACTCCTCTTCCTTCAGGTTCACTTTGACTGAGTGACCTTTTTATTGTCCTAATTTCTTTGAAACATTACCTCGTCATCATTGTGGACGTTTTAAATGATTATTATAAACGAACTGGAACGACAGGCTCTATATTGAAGATGTTGTCGTTTCTAATTTTTTAGTAGATCCATTGTTATTAGTATCAGTATGGACGTCGATAGCGTGGTGGATAGTATGGATAAAATGGCGGGTAATACGGTGGGTAATACGGCGGATAATATGGTGGATAGAATGGATAGAATGGGTAAAACGGATAACGGTCTCGTCTTCTGCGACGCCTTCCATAACTGTCATAATCCCAATCCCCATCGTTTCGGTCATAATATTGCATAATTTTCCCCCTTTCGATTTCGGTTTAGGATATGCGAAGTAAGGTTTGACCGTCTAAGCATTCGCCTATATTTGCCACCAGTGAACTTCGGCTGGTCAAATTGGTACCTCCTCATTTTGTAGCAGACGGTCTAAAAGTCGTGCCCCCTGTTTAGTCTCCCTCCCGGAAATTTTCTACTTCTATCTTCTGTTTTACTCGTTTCGACGATCACGTTATCTTTAGACACAATCACTACATCAACCGAGCAGAGCTTCCCGGGGGCGTCCGATGAGCCGCTAATCCCCAAGGGGTCGCCCAGTCTCCACTCCAATCAACTTATATACAAGGCATACGTCTTAACAAATGACATCCACAACTTTTGGTAATTAACCATTTTATTACCACTCAATACTTCACTATGTTATGATTATAAGTAGATAGAATTTTCAGTTATAGAAAAGGACAGCTTACGAATCACGGACATTATATGGTTATTTTTAAAGATGAGCCGAATACAACCTATTATTTTGGCGTAACTAATTAAGGAAAAAGTTCAGCAATTTTATGAAAAAGATAGACTTTCAAATGGAGTTATTGAAATATTTGAAGGTGAGACAAAATATCGTGAAAAAGAATATGAAAATTCTCGTAGGGAGATGATGATGTGATAATAAAAGCTTCTTATCAAGGAGTAGTTGAACTTAACATCGTAAATTGGGATGCTATTAACAATTTAGGCGAAAAGATTACCGAAGTTAGAGACTCGCAAAAAATTTATACGAATGACATAATTGAAATACAACAAGTTGTAGATTTTGGTCGAGTTACAGAAAGGTCTCATAGAATACTTATTATTTTTAACTGCAATAGGGATTTAGATAATCTTGGAGAAAAAATAGTTTTATGAGAGATTTTCAACAACCAACAGAATAGCCCATCACACATCAATCTATAGGCTTGTATTGTATGTGTAAGCCCTTGTGTTATGCCTTCTCAATCGATCTTGTAACTCCCAAAAGAAATGATTTTTTAATTCCTTTCAAGTAAATAAAAAAAACCATTAGGCACTGAATAATTCAGTTACCTAATAGGCAATTAATGATACGTCTTTAAAGGTTAGTCCCTTTGGAATTTATTCCAAACTTCAAACCCTTGATTAGTTTATTCTTGAATAGCCGCTTCTAAAGCAACAACGATCATATCGTTGAATGTTGTTTGGCGTTCTTCTGCTGATGTAACTTCACCAGTTAGAATGTGGTCACTTACTGTTAGGATAGAAAGTGCTTTACGGCCATGTTTCGCTGCTAATGTGTAAAGTGCCGCAGACTCCATTTCCACTGCAAGTACGCCGTATTGAGCTAATTTTTCGTTTTGGTGCTCATCAGAGTAGAACATATCTGCTGTGAAGATATTACCTACTTGTAGGTTTAAACCTGCATCTTTACCTGCATTGTACGCTTTTAATAGTAAATCAAAGTCAGAGATCGGTGCGAAATCGATATTGTTGCCCCAAATGATTTGGTTCATACGTGTATCAGAAGTTGCTGCTTGCGCTAAAATTACGTCACGAACTTTTACATCTTTTTGAATTGCACCACAAGTACCTACGCGGATTAATTTTTGAACGTCATATTCTTGCATTAATTCTGTAGCGTAAATCGAAATTGAAGGCACGCCCATACCAGTACCTTGTACAGAAATACGTTTACCTTTATACGTACCTGTATAACCAAACATATTACGAACTTCGTTATAGCAAGTAACGTCTTCTAAAAACGTTTCAGCAATGTATTTAGCACGTAATGGATCTCCTGGAAGTAAAATTGTGTCAGCGATTTCGCCTTTTTTTGCATTAATATGAATACTCATACTGCAATCCCTCTTTTCTGTCAGTTGTCACTTTAAATAATACTGTGTTTCTCATAATTTCGCAATGCTAGACGTCTAGCAACTTAAAATAAATTCTATTGTTTTAACGTAATTTCATCCTTGGTCTACGTATAAAGACCATAATTCATCAAACATACCTGTTGTTAAGTTGTCAGTGGCGAACGACTCAATATAAGTAGATAGCTCATCAAAGTCTGTGCTTTGCTTCGGAAAATTATGCTCATCGAACATTTCCTCCGCAAATCGTACCTTCGGATCTGACCAATCCCCACCTCTGAATGTCAGTACATACAAATAAAAGCTCTTTTTCATACTAATTTTCCCTTCTTTACACATCTACTTTCCGCTAGTTTATCAGAAAATATCTTCTTAGTCATAACAATGAAACATTTATTTCGGAAGGTTTTCTTCATTTCCGCTACGGGTTGCTCACTTTTCCTAGGGTCTCCTTTCGCCACAATCACCCTAACATTTGATAGTCTGCGGAATCTTGTCTCCGAATTTAAAGTTTACAGTGTCCCTGAAACATGTTCATAATAAATGATGCAGATTCATAATCTAGCTCAGGAGTTTTTATATATCGTTCATCATTATTATGTGGATGTTAGGTTATGAACGATCAATATACGAGCATTTTATTTTAATCCTTGGTTGGAGATTGTACTATGAAAGTAGTGTCTAAAAACAATCATTAAAGATTTGGAGAGAACTATGATAACGAACTTAAATCATTACTTAAAAGAATTAATGGTGTATATTCCTGAAGGAGAAATCCACTTACGAGATTTTCGAAACGAGCAAAAATGGATTAGTTCAAACTATAAATTTGGAATACCGGGTATAAGAAAAAATTTAAAGGAAGTTATTTGGAATGTTGAGATAAAGCCATTTTATCTTGCCAAATATACTGTAACAGAAGAACTTTATTCGATTATTATGGGGAAGAGTTTTTTAACAACAAAAGATCAAAAACCAATTGTTAATGTTTCATGGATAGATGCAGTGAACTTTTGTAATTCATTGTCTGATGCTCTAGGCTATGATAAGTTTTATGATTGTGATAAGAAAAGTAAATCAGTTGTATGCAATCCTCATTCTAATGGTTTTCGATTACCGACAGATGCTGAATGGCAATATGCATGTAAAGCAAATTCAACAGGATATCGCTATGGTAATATTGATGACATTGCTTGGTATAAAGATAATTCTAACGAACATGTTCACAAAGTTGGTGAAAAAACACCTAATGAATGGGGCTTGTACGACATGATAGGAAATGTTTGGGAGTGGTGCTGGGACTTATACGATGAAGAGATATTTGGTAATTACCGAATAATTCGAGGAGGCAGTTGGGCTGAAGAAGAACGTGGATGTGGAGCTACTTGTCGACGTAAGAGTATGCCTGACTTCTTTATTGATGATATCGGATTTAGAATTGCTAGTTCAATCATTTAATCTTTCTAATCAATTGTGACGTTCTATCCATCAGTTTGACGAGTTTATCCGTCGCTTGGTTGTTCTTCCGTCGTTTCGAGGGCTCTTTCCGTCGCTTGATTGTTCTTCCGTCGTTTCGATAACTCTTTCCGTCGCTTCAGTTGTTCTTTCCGTCGTTTCGAGGGCTCTTTCCGTCCCTTGATTGTTCTTCCGTCGTTTCGATAACTCTTTCCGTCGCTTCAGTTGTTCTTTCCGTCGTTTCGAGGGCTCTTTCCGTTGCTTCAGCTGTTCTTTCCGTCGTTTCGAGGGCTCTTTCCGTTGCTTGATTATTCTTCCGTCGTTTCGATGACTCTTTCCGTCGTTTTTGAAACAATTTTAAAACAATAAAAAAACTCCTAGCACGATATAATCCTGCTAGGAGTTTGTATTATTTAAATAATGAAAGATATTCTACATAGCCATCTTTTTCTAAATCTTCTTTTGGCACAAAGCGAAGTGCTGCGGAGTTAATACAATAGCGTAAGCCACCACGTTCACTAGGTCCATCAGGGAAAACATGTCCTAAATGAGAATCAGCTTCACTGCTGCGAACCTCTACGCGACGCATTCCATGTGATGTATCGAAATGCTCTGTGACTTCTTCCTGTTCAATTGGCTTTGCAAACGCTGGCCAACCACAACCCGAATCGAACTTATCAAAGGAGCTAAACAATGGCTTGCCTGACACGATATCTACATAAATGCCTTCTTCAAAGTGTTTATCATATTCGTTGCGGAATGGTGGCTCTGTGCCATTTTCTTGCGTCACATAATACTGCATGTCTGTTAATTCTTTTAAGCGTTGTTCTTTATTCATTTTTTTGCCCCCAGTGTTGCTCTTGAAACGCTTTGCGACCAGAACCGACAGCATAGCGCTCGTAATGCATTGGATTTTTCTTATAATAATATTGATGATAGTCTTCAGCTGGGTAAAATGTGCTAGCTGGTACAATTTTCACTGCAATGGGCTTATCGAACTTACCAGATGCCTGTAAATCTGCCTTAGAACGTTCTGCTAATTCGCGTTGCTCTTCATTGTGATAAAAAATTGCAGTTGTGTAGGACTCCCCTCGATCATAAAATTGTCCACCTGCATCTGTTGGATCTATTATTGTCCAAAATGTCGCAAGTAATTGCTCATATGAATAGTACTCATCATCCAACGTAATTTGAACCGCTTCAATATGCCCCGTCGTTTCAGAGCAAACTTGCTCATACGTTGGATTGATAACATGTCCACCCGTATAGCCTGAAATCACTGATTCAATGCCAGGTGTTTCATCGAAGGGCTTGACCATACACCAAAAACATCCACCTGCAAATGTTGCGAATTGCTTTGCCATTCATTTCACTCCTTATTCACCAGGAACAATCACTTCCAGTAAAATCTTATCGTTTGGTAAATCTAATTCTTTTGCTTTGATACGTGATCCTGAAGCAATATTTATGAGCGATAAGTCAATATAGATTTCTGCCTTGTTTGGATTGATTGTAATAAATGAAGGGAATTCCAACGAGTCTCGCATAATTTTCATAGCTGTCTCCGGTGGAATATTTAAAAGCCCAACATTCATTCCTGTCTGTTTTAAAATAATATTACCTTTCTTATCGACAATGGGATCGAAGTTCATTGTAATTGGAATGTCTGTATAGAAAACCGTTAATGTACTTCTTAATTCAATATCATCATCAATCGTAAAATCCAACGGTAATGGTGATCCTTTAGAAGCATCTTTTAAATACTTTTTCGATATAGATTCCAATTCCTTCGTTGTTGTTTGAACAACGAGAACATTCCCTTTCACTTCATTTTCACTATCTGAACTCTCTGCTAAATTTACTCCATCTACTGGTCTAGTTGCTAAATAAACGACGAGGAGGATTGCAAAAAGCACTGTGCCCGCTAAGGCAAAAAATGCGAATTTCCATTTATTCATTTTGTCACTCCTCGAAGCCTATTTCCTTGTTAATCTTTTCTTCCATACCACATTTCTCCATTGCTTCTAAAATACGTTCATTCATTTTCTCATATCCTTTTGCATTTGGGTGGAAGAAATCCGTATGATAAACGAGCTCCTTATTCGAAACAAACAGGTCCTCCACGGATACATAGCAAGCATTACCATCTTCACTCGCTACATCTTCAATGACTTTATTCCACTCCGTAATAATCGAATCAAATTCATTGGCTTCATTTGTCACGATCGAGAATGGGTTATAAAAACCGATTAGTAATAAGGGCGCTGTCGGATTTTTTTCTCGAATGCCGGCAATGATTTTACTATAACGTTTCTTATATGCCTGCAATTCTTTATCAAAAGCATCTCGTTTTAAATTCAACAGATCTTTCCTGACGATCTTCATGACATCATTTCCACCCATTGTAACGGAAATGAGTTGTGCTTCTTGCAGCTCTTCATCATAATGCCCTTTTTTCACTAATTTTAATAGCTGATCACTACGTCTTCCTCTTTTTCCTCGATTATCGACTTCAACTTCAGAAATCGAGGGCCAAGTTTCCAATGAATCTGCTAATCTACCTACAAAACCGTCTTCACTATACTCATCACCGACACCGGCTGTTAAAGAATCGCCGAGTGCCAAATATTGTAGTTGCTTTGCGTCTTCATCATCAATTTGCCGTAAATCCTCGGGAGTTGGCTCAAAAAAATGTTCAAAAATCTGCGTCAATACATTCCTTGAGGTTTTTTCCTCATTTTCCGTTTGTTGCTCATCTTGGCTCATATCTCGCTCCGTCCCTGCTTGCTCCCCTTCTGGTTCAGCTTGCGGATTCGGTTCATCTATTGATATTTCACAACCACTTAGTACTAAGACGGTCAAACATGACAAAATTAGCATTCGCCAAATGTTCATTTGACCACCTTCCATCATTTGCTGTTTCTTCTATTATAGAATAGTTTATGCTGTAATGAAAAGTGACTAACCTAGGTATTCTGTAAAAGTGCGCATTTTTTCACAATGTATAACTTTCTTAAGGCATGCATTTTTCCATTCCATATAAAAAAAGCCACTACAAAACTTATGTAGTAGCTATCGTATATTATTCTGCAAAAAACATGAAGCCAATTGCACCTGGGCCAGTATGTGTAGAGATGATTGGTGAAGTAAAGGCAATTTCCACATCATTTACACCTGTTCCCTCGATCAATTCTTTTAATGGTCCACCCATCGTTGTCATTCCATCGGCGTGAGAAATTCCAACTGACTTAACTGTTTTTCCGGCAGTATCTGCTTGGAATTGTTTAAATAAGTAGTTCACAACCTGTTTATGGCTACGCACTTTGGTTACGGGATTGTATGCGCCACCTTCTAAGTTTGCTATTACTTTGATGTTCAGCAAAGAACCGATAAAGCCTTTACCTTTCCCAATACGTCCGCCTTTAATTAAATTATCAAGTGTGTCGACAACAACATACAAATACGTATTTTCGCGAACCTTGTCCAGACGAGCCATAATTTCCTCGACAGTTGCACCTGCATCACGCATTTTAATAGCTTCTCGTAATTGGAAAGCTAGACCAAAGGCGATAAAACGTGAATCAATAACAGTCACATTTGCATCCGTCATTTGCGCTGCTTGACGAGCCGATTCAACTGTACCACTCATGCCACCAGTCATATGAATTGAAATAATTTGATCTCCGTCTTTTCCTAGTTCATCGTATAATTCTTTGAATTTCCCCGGCGCAGGCTGCGAGCTTTTAGGCAAATTTTCGGAATTCTGCATAAAGCTTAAAAAAGATTGTGGCTCTATATCAACACCATCTGTATATGTTTTTCCATCAATTTGAATCGTTAAAGGCACAATATGTATACCATGCTGCGCTACTTCCTCTTTTGTTAAATCACAAGTTGAGTCAGTTACTATATGAATTCGTCCCACTTCGACACATCCTTTTACATCATTAAAATTAATTATATAGACTAATGAATCATTATGTAAACATGACATTTGTCATTCGAAATCACTCTATTTAGTCCGTTTTGAATCACTACCTTGGTTACTATAACGTTTTGTTGAGTACTTGTCTAACAAAGACCTTCAAACAAATAACCATACCTATGACAATTTTGATAATAAATACATGACAATTGTAAATAGCAGGATGAAAATTATTGGCGTATAGTAAATATATGCACGAAAGGAGTGTTCGTTATGCTAGATTCATTTGACTATAAAACATGGAAGGAAGAATTGTGGAATGCCATTACTCATGGCATTGGATTTATCGCAAGTATTCCAGCGCTAGTTGTACTTATTTTAGCAGCTGTACAAACCGGAAGTGCGCTCCAAATTACAACGTTTAGTATTTTTGGTGCCTCTGTCATCATTTTATTTTTAATGTCGACGCTGCTACATAGCATGCCTGAAAAATATAAACACATTTTCGCCATTCTTGACCATTCTTCTATTTATATTTTAATTGCCGGAACGTATACACCGTTTCTTCTAATTGCGATTGGTGGCACGTTAGGTATTACATTATTATGTATTATTTGGTCACTTGCGTTCCTAGGCGTTATTTTTAAATGCTTCTTCATTAATCGATTTGAGAAGCTTTCTTTAATTTTTTACATCGGTATGGGTTGGTTAATTATTTTTGCCATTAAACCTGTCTATCTTTTCTTAGGTTTTAATGGCTTTGCTTTACTGTTAGCAGGTGGGCTTTTCTATACGATTGGCGCCATCTTTTACGCATGGAGATCCCTGCCATACAATCATGCAATTTGGCACCTCTTTGTGTTAGCTGGTTGTGGCTCTATGTATGCTTGTGTTTATTTTTACTTGTAGGTATTAACAAAAAATCGCTCTCTTAGACAAAAGGAGCGATTTTTTATATTGGTGTATTTACTATTCACTACTTAATTCCTTCGTTAATGCCTTGATTGCATGCATGATCTCTTGAATATTTTCTTCATGATTCATTTCATTTCTAGCATGAAGTCAAACAGGTCTCATCGATTCTACGGAACGTCCGAATGCAGACATCCATTCATAGAGCGGCACCATCCAAGTATGGAAATGGTGTGTCGTATCTTCATTATAGAAATAATAAACATGTTCTATACCCAATACTTCCCTTTGAGCCTTTCTAATTTTTGATAAAAGGTTTATGTAGTCCATTTTTCCCTCTTCGTTAAGCTCATCCAAACATCTAATATGGCGCTTTGAAGCTAGAATGATTAATCCCTTGATCGGATAAGCAACATCTTGATGGGCATGAAAATAGTCCGTTTCAATTACTACACCTCCATCTGGTTCAACTTCTTTCAGCGGGTGTCCAAACACCCGTTGAAGGAAGTTGAAGCCTCCGGCGGATGTCACGGAATCGGAAAGGAGTTCTTAGGGGATGTTAGCCTAAAACCATCGCATCCATGCGATAACGGCTAACTGACCTGCATCGTACAGGCCTAAGCACAAAGCCGATTCCGGACGCAATTATGCCGAGGCATAATTGATTGAGCCCGCTCGTTATGGCACAGCTCAAACATTCCACTTCTATCTTTTTTCCATTTACCAAAGTTATTTTTCTCACAGTTGGCCCCCTCTTTTGAATGTAATTGTTGGAATGTTAAGCAGTAAAAAAGCTCATCGATTGCCATCAGGAACTATCCGGCACTTCGACGTTTCTATCTGTCGATCGGGTAAAACGGATTTACTGGTAAAAATTTTTTCTTTGTTAGACTTCTCGAATGCGCCCAGACGGAACGTAAATCAACCCCACGTTATGCTGATGAGCCTTACAATAATTCATTCTACAAATATTTCCAATCACCTTTATCTATAACGCCAAATAAGCACGGTCATTAGATCACCGTGCTTACCAGTTCCTATTTAATTAGTTCTTACGTTCAAAAATCTGATATTGGAATGTATAGCCTTCTTTTGCTGTCACAGGCTCTTCTGAGGATATTTCCACAAAATCCTGTTCGTAGTTCGGGAAATATGTATCCCCATTAAAGGAATGATTGATTTTTGTAATGTATAGTCGATCGGCGATTTCCATGGATAAGCGGAAAATTTGCTCGCCACCAATAATCATAATTTCTGGAACATCTCCAGCAAGAGCGAGGGCATCCTCTACACTTGTCACCACTTCGATCCCATCCGCATGATAGTTTTCATCACGAGTAATAACAATATTACGACGCCCTGGAAGCGGTCTACCGATGGATTCGAATGTTTTTCGTCCCATGATCATAGGCTTGGCCATCGTTTTGTTCTTAAAATATTGTAAATCCCCAGGCAAATGCCATGGCATACCATTTTCATATCCAATCACATAATTCGTATCATGTGCCACTATTAAAGAAATCATCTATTGTCCCTCCAAATACATTGTTCACTATATTATAAACATATTTTTACTTTACAATCGGATTATTTCTGCTTTGTCATTAAATAATTTTCTTTTTACTTATTAAATCATAGTAAAATTATACGAATAGTTTATAATAGGATTAACAAATGTAATGAAAAAGGATTGATGATGATGACAACATTAAAAGATGAAGCGATCCGTTATATAAAAGCAAGTGATTCTTCTATGAAGTACTATGATTTAACACCTCAAGAAGCAAGAGCAATAAAAGTAGTGCCAAAATGGACGTCACCACATTGCCCACAGCTTGCGGCAATCGAAACTAGCAAAATATCGGTTCGTGATGGCGCACAAATTAATGTGCGCATTTATAGACCTGTGTTAAACAAAATACTTCCTGTCATTGTTTATTATCATGGAGGCGGCTGGGTATTTGGAAATTTAGACTCTACGGATGCAGGCTGCCAGCTATTAGCAGAAAAAGCCCAAGCCATCGTTGTCTCGGTCGATTATCGCTTAGCACCAGAATACCCATTTCCTACCCCGCTCTTCGATGCCTATGACGCTTTAGAATGGGTTGACGACAACATCCAACATTTTGGCGGAGATGCGTCAACGATCACAGTGGCTGGTGATAGTGCCGGTGGAAACTTAGCAACCGTTGTAGCTTACTTAGCCGCTACATTAAATGGACCAAAAATTATAGCTCAGGCACTTATTTATCCTGTAGTCGATGTTGATTTTACAACGGATTCCTACAGTGCTTTTGGGGAACATTATGGTTTAGACAATCAAGGAATGCAGTGGTTTGCGGGTCATTACACAGATAGACAAAACTATAAAAATCCACTTGTTTCCCCACTTCATATGGAAGATTTAAGCGTTTTACCGAAAACAATTATTATTGCAGCAGAGGCAGATGTCCTTTATGATGAAGGCCTTTCATACGCGCAAAAGCTAGCAGAGGCAAATGTAGAAGTAGAGCATATTCATATGCCTGGATTAATTCATAGTTACTTCAGCAAAATGGAGTTTTTTGAGGCAGCAACGATTGACACAGTTGAAAAAATCGCTCATTTCGTGAAATAAGTTTGTCTATCCACATAAAAGAATGCGATAATAGAGCAAAATGTATTTTAAAGGATGACAACATGACACAAACAATTGCTTTACAAATTAACAATCCCTTTTCTAATCAATTAAAAAAAGGCTATCCTCTTATTTCAAAGGATGCTGTTGATGCACGCCATCTTCCAAAAGAGGAAGGCGCACTATTAAGACTTACGGATGTTCATAACCGCTTTATTGGCACTGGATACTTCGGCTTACAAAACAAAGGTATTGGATGGGTACTAACAACCGATGCTAATGAAAACATAGACAAGGCATATTTCATTAAAAAATTTAAAAAGGCCATTCAAAATCGGGAAGCATTTTTCAATGATCCTCACACAACAGCCTTTCGTATCTTTAATGGCGAAGGTGATGGTATTGGCGGTTTAACAATTGACTTTTACGATTCTTACTATATGGTGAGCTGGTATAGCGCAGGCATTTATTCATTTAAAGAAACGGTTTATGAAGCACTTGCAGAGACTGTAAACTACAAAGCCATTTATGAGAAAAAACGTTTCGATACTAAAGGTCAATATATGGAACAGGACGATTTCGTCATGGGTACACCTGGCGAATTCCCTATTATCGTAACTGAAAATAGTATGAATTACGCTGTCAATTTAAATGATGGAGCAATGACAGGTATTTTCCTCGATCAACGAGAAGTGAGACTTGCCATTCGCGAACGTTTTGCAGAGGGTAAAAACATGCTAAATACGTTCTCCTATACTGGTGCATTTTCTGTCGCAGCGGCACTTGGAGGCGCAGTAAAAACAACAAGTGTAGATGTAGCAAAGCGTAGTTTAGCCAAAACAATTGAGCAATTTAGCGTCAATAGCATTGATTACGAATCACAGGATATTAAAGTAATGGATGTCTTTAATTATTTTAAATATGCTCAGCGCCATAATTTAAAATTCGATCTTGTTGTTTTAGATCCACCTAGCTTTGCACGTACGAAGGAAAGAACATTCTCAACTGCGAAGGACTATCCTAAATTACTGATGGATACAATCGCCATTACTGAGAAAAACGGTATCATTGTTGCTTCAACAAACAATGCAAGCTTCGGTATGAAAAAGTTCAAAAGCTTTATTGACCAAGCCTTTAAAGAAACAAAAACACGCTATAAAATTGTTGAAGAATACAACTTACCAAAGGATTTCCGTGCCTCACGTGAATATCCAGAATTCAATTACTTAAAGGTTGTTTTTATAGAAAAACTCAACTAGATGAACCCAGACAGAATCGCTTTCTTAGCATTCTGTCTTTTTTGTTTGGAAGAAATTTTTTATGATAACCCCCTCTCGTGTCATTGTTTGAATTTCCCGCTTGTCATATAATGTAATTTACAAATTATAGTTCTATCACCATAACGTGGGGTTGATTTCCGTTCCGACTGGGCACTTTCCTGCGAGCGTCCAATCGGAACGGAAATCAACTTATCTCATGGCATACGTTTAACATATGTCATCCTCAATTTTTGGTGATGAGTTCGAAATTATAAATTAATGGAGATGATTGAATGGCATATGTTCCTGAAAAATTAATGATTACAACAGAAAGGCTTGTTCTTAGATTATTTCAAACATCCGATGCAGAAACAGTTGTAAAGCTTTGCAATAACTATAATATTTATAAAAGCACCATGTACCTACCTTTTCCGTATCGTTTAGATGATGCATTATCATGGATTGAATTCCATTATGATAATTTTATCGAGGATTTTTCGTATGAGTTTGCAGTCACAGATAAAGAAACTGGGGACTTATATGGAGCAATTGGATTATCGAACAAGAAAGATTTTAACCAAGGAGAATTAGCCTATTGGATTGGCGAGCAATATTGGGGAAAAGGCTATGCTTCGGAGGCGGCGCAGGCGATTGTACAATTTGCTTTTGAAGAAAAGAAACTGCACAAAGTGTTTGCCCGCTATTTTTCATCAAACCCCGCTTCAGGAAAAGTAATGGAGAAGATTGGTATGAAACAAGAAGGAATTTTAAAGGATCACGTCATAAAAGATGGTAAATACGAGGATATAGTTTATTATGGGATAATTAATGAATAATGTAGCAGCCCAGATTCTCAAAAATGTGTTTCCGCCCATCTAGTTCCTTCATTCCTCTAAATTAAAGAAAAGATACATGTTGGACTATACATCGAATACCACCTAAATCAATCTCAAATTTTTCTTTAAAAGTAATAGTAGGTAAAGTGATGTAATAATGCATCCCCCTCCTATAAAAAAAGGTTATCTAAGAAATATTTTCTTATCTCATTAACTCCAGTGTAGTCTTATCCAGATAAACATCTAGTGCGAAATCTTGGACACGAACAGAAATACGCTTATGATTTCGTCGCACTCGATCCGCAAGCAATATCATTTCACAAAAATCGCTATAATACTTCTCATCCTGGATGGTCCACTACTAGCGTTGCTGTAACCAGGAGCAATATGTGTCGAAAACGGCATTTTTATAAATTAACATATTTTTCAAAATAATATATAAAACACCTTGAATCCAACTACCAAATCCTTCCTATATTTGATAGACTAATAAGTATACTCAATTATTCCAAGGGGGAAAACATGAAGAACTTTACAAAGTTTCTATCTATTTTATTCGCCGCTGTGATCATATTATCTGGATGTTCAAGTAATAATGCTACGGGTTCGGAGAAAGAAGCTGCTGATTCGGAGGAACGAGCTGCTGATGAGAAGCTGGCATTATCCTATGTTACGGATTACTACAACAATGAAAAAAAAGAGGAGAGATTGAAGTTTGTTGAGGAGAGTGTGCACCCTGATATGCAAGGTGGATATCGCACCAATGCTAAGTCAGGAGTTTGGAGAACCAAATGCTGAAGGATCCGAAGGTTGCAGAATCTGTGGCATATGAGGACGAAGAATCAGAAGGAACATTAGTACTCATTCAATCGGCAAACGATAAAGAAATGATTGTGCTGATTACCGATAATAAAGTTACCCTAGATTTTACTCCTTCACCGAACGCTGGGTCTGAGGATTTGTACCAAGATGTGCGGAGTGAATTTAAAACAGCTAAATAATTAAATGATTAAGCTGGCTTTGCCCAAATAAACTGGTACCCATGACTGGACACTTTAGAAATAAAGGTGTTCAAGCTGTGGGTATCTTTTTGTAAACTGACAATAAACATAGAGGAGGATAGCGTGAGTAAGAAATTTTTTAGCTAAGCAGATCGTGAACTTTTTTCTAATAATAAATATGTAAGTAAAAACAGCGAAAAATCAATCACCTTTACCAACGAATTCAAGCGGTTATTCATCGAACTGAATATGATGAGTAAGACGTCTAGAGAGATCTTTGAGAGACATATACTCCAAGTAAGAATCATTGGCATGACGCGCGTAGAACATTTTCTGTCAGGAATCCATACATAATTATTTTCTACTTTGCCCCTGGCTACAGCAACACTGGTACCTGGCCTGGAACAATAATTAATTTCAAAAAAGCTCCGAAATTAATCATTCGGAGCTTTAGGAGATTTTTTGTATTTATTAATTAACATCAGTGTTACTTCCTCAATTTCCAATTCACCGTCAATATGTCTCTGGAAGAAGAACGAGCAGAAAGATTGGCACAAGAAGAAGCAATTAACAGCTTAGGAGCTAAACAAGTAGCACCTAAAGACCAGGTATTATTATTGACCACCAAAATTTTCTCTTACAGATATTCCACAAACCAATCCCGAATATATTCTAGTCTATTGATTCTTAACGTTGGTTTTCCGCTCCTTGAAAGTTCGTGATTGGATTCAGGGAAGCGAACAAATTTTGTTTCTTTTTTACGGTGTTTCAAGGCGATAAATAATTGCTCTGCCTGTTCAATCGGACAGCGATAGTCTTTTTCACTGTGTAAAATTAACAGCGGCGTCTCCACATTGTCCACATATTTAAGCGGTGAATGATGCCAAAGCTTCTCTATATTGTCTAGTCCCGCTTGGATTTGCCAGTCATTGAAGTAATAGCCGATATCACTTACGCCGTAAAAGCTAATCCAGTTAGAAATGCAACGTTGCGTAACAGCGGCTTTAAAGCGATTGGTATGTCCGACAATCCAGTTTGTCATAAAGCCCCCGTAACTCCCACCTGTTACACCGAGACGGACTTGATCAATAAAATCATAGTGCTCCAATGCAAAATCAACAGCAGCCATTAGGTCATTATAATCATTGCCACCATAATCACCACGGACTGCATCTACAAATTTCTGTCCGTATCCATGGCTTCCGCGAGGATTCGTATAAAGAACCGCAAAGCCTTGTGCAGCAAGGATTTGGAATTCATTAAAATAGGTGTTGGCATACATCGCATGCGGACCACCATGGATTTCTAGAATAAGTGGATATTTCTTCCCTTCTTCATAGCCGATTGGCTTCATCATCCAGCCGCTTACTTTCCAGCCATCCGCCCCTTCATATTCCATTGCTTCGGGCACAGATAATTCTCTCGTCTTTAAAAATTCTTCATTAACTTGTGTAAGCTGTTCCTTTTCACCAGTATTTAAATTTACGTAAAATAGATCGCCAGGATTTGTCGTCGTGCTAATTGCGACTACCGCTTTATCATTTTTTTGATCAAGTGAAAAACCATATACATACTGATCATCATGTATAGCTGGATATAATTCTCCAGAAAGATTGCCAAAATAAATGGCTGTATTTCCGCGATCTGTCACTTGGAAGTAAAAGCTTTCACTATCCTCCAACCATTGGACACGCGGGGCAACAACACTTTGAAGGAAATCGCCCACAACAAAATCACCGACAGGCACGTCAAATTCACTCGTTACACATGTCGTAAGGTTATGTTCCAAATCATAAATCCATAGCTTCGCATGTGTCGCATTTTCAAATTCTCTTTCACTGCCAACAAAAGCTATGTAGCGGCTATTCGGAGACCATGAAGTTTGGTAGAACACCCCTGTTCCTTCCGTTAGCTTGCGCGCATGTTTCGTTTCTACATCCAATAAGTAAATATCACTCATGAATGAAAAATCTAGATCCTCTGTTAAGTCTGCACTGTAAGAAAGATATTTTCCATTTGGAGACCATGTACCAAGCTGGAAATGATCTTTTCCTTCCGTCATCAGCTCTAATTCCCCAGATTCAAGATTGACGATTGCAATTTGAGTAAATTGCTCCATATCCAGAAATCCAGCTGCATCTGACTTATGTTTCATCTTTTCGATTTCAAGTGGTTTTAGTTCTTTGTCTTCTTTCTTATCAGGTTCAGCTTTATCATCAATGCTTTCATTTTTACCAAGCTTTACAGAGAAGGCTAATTTCTTGCCACACGGCGACCAAATAGGTGATGTCGCACCGTTTTTACAATGAGTAATTTGCTTCGCCTCTCCGCCCGTTTTAGAAAGCACAAAAATTTGTGGCTTGCCATTTCTCGTTGACACAAACGCGATTTTACTGCCATCTGGAGACCAAATAGGTGAATTTGTTTTATCTTCACCAAATGTCCATTGTTGAGGAATTTTTTCATCCAAGTTTATGTAATATAAATTAGACACATAGTCTTTTTTCTTGTCGTTGATATGAGTCTCCACATATACAACCTCTGTTCCATCAGGTGATACTTGTGGATCTGCCACTGATTTTAATTGATATAGATCTTCCGGTTTAATCCCTTGTTTGGATGTCATATTTTCCCGCCCCTTTTTGTTAATTGCATTACATAGTACAATATTTCGACGCCCTAAGTATTATTCCTGCTTATAAACAGAAAATTTTTAAATTTGGCCGCGTTATTACTTATATGAGATGTTTAAAAACATACACTGAAAAAAAAGTAGCTGCTTCGCAATAATTACAAAGAGCTACAGATATAATTTATTTCAAAATAAGAAATTTTTACCTAAACGGTCTCCTATTACTAAGACGTGAGAAATAGCTTCACGAGGAGATTAACATATTGGTGCTGGATTATTGTCAAAAATACCATGAAAGTTGGCTCGAATATTCCAATAGAAGTAACAAAAGGATGGTCCAAAACTCAAAAAAGTGTGTTTTAACATCACTTTTTTTACATTTTCCAATAATCAGCAGAATTTGTTCTACGATAAAATTTATAAAAAGGTTCATTCGGACGAGCATGCTCATTATAGAGTCGAATGATTTCATGAAGAAAACTTTCAATACGGTCAACTGCCACCCTTTTAGCAAATAGCGTCCCAGCTTGTGCTTTTGCCCCCATTGGCACCGCCCCTAAATAGACATCAAAGCTATCTTTTTGATAAACAAGGCCAATATCATCATATACTGGATTGTAGCAGGCAGAGGCACAGCCATTTACGTTTAAACGTAATCTTGTAGGGACCGCTATTCCTTCTAATGAATGATATAGCTGTTGAGTAATCGGTGCTGCCTCCATCTTATCACCATCACAGAAATCACAGGCCTTCATCGCAACAATTGGTCCTTTCTTTGTTGTTACATACAGACCAGCGTCTTGTAGCTCCTTAGTTGTATCTGCTACATCTACTGTCGGAATAGATACTAATATACTGTAAGAGGCGGAGTATTTGATTGCACCAGTTTCCCCTACAACCTTTGCAATTGTTTGAAATTGTGCAGGGGTATAATGCTTATTAATAATACCTGGGCTAACTGCAAGACATGTAAACTCTCCATTATGATTTAGCTTTTCAAATGTTTTGTCCGGTATATTTTTACAAAATGCATTCATTTATAACTCTCCTTATAAAAAAGAACTAGCAAGTCGCTAGCTCCTTATTTTGTCTAAAAGTTTTCAGGATAGAAGCCTTTTGCTAAAATTTGAATAGCTTCTGCAGCACGAACCCCTTCAGATGCAGCAGAAAGTGGTAAGATCACAAAGCGTTCATTTTTAACGGCTTCTATTTCTTTTAAGGCAGGATCATTTTTTAAGAAATTAATTTTTTGTTCCGCCGTTGTTTCTCCATAATCAACAACAACAACGACTTCTGGATTACGCTCTATTGCATCTTCTTTTGATACCGTAGTCCATCCTGATTCCACATCGCCAAAAATATTTTTACCACCAGCAATCGTCACAAGCTCATTCATAAAGTTTTGTCCAGCAGTAAGGACATCTTTATCACCACTATCAAACACTAATACACGCAGTTCTTCCCCATTTTGTGGTAATTTTGTACGTACAGCCTCTACATCTTTGGTCATTTGTGCAATTAAAGCATCTCCACGATCTTCAACACGGAATATTTTTGCGATATTTCGGATATCTGTGAAAATATCTTCTAAAGTTGGTTTCGTCATACTTGAGGCTGTATGTAAATAAGTGTGAATCCCTAATGCCTCAAGCTCTTCCTGTGTACCAACACCTTTCTCTCCAAAGGCGCTTTTCCAACCTCCGTATAAAAAGTCTGCTTCTGCATCAATAACCTGTTCCTTTGAAGGATACTGTTTAGCTAACACAGGCACTTTATCGTAGGCAGCTTGTAAGGGCTCGTAAATATTGTCATCTAAATAGGCGGTACCTACCATTGAATCTTCTAAGCCTAACGCTAACATAATTTCTGTTACATGTTGATTTAAGCTAATCGCTTTTTTTGGTGCTTCCTTATATACTTGTGTTGTTCCATTATTTTCAATCGTTATCTCTGTCTTTTCAGCTTGTGAAGGCTCTACCTTCTCCCCTTGTGCAGCCGATTCTGGTTTGTCCTTTGCATTACACGCGCTAAGTATAGCGATCAATGCTATCGCAAAGACAAGCCACAATCTTTTCCATTTCTTCATGTCCTCGTCTCCTTTGATGTTAAATATATAGAAAGAAATCGCTTGACTTCCTCGCTACTGAATGATCAATTATACCTCGGCATAATTGCGTCCGGATTCGGCTTTGTGCTTAGGCCTGCACGAGGGCCAACACGATGTCGGTCATTTCGGTAATGCCACAGGACGTGGCGTTTTTACCGATGCAGGTCAGTTAGCCGTTATCGCATGGATGTGATGGTTTTAGGCTAACATCCCCTAAGAACTCCTTACCGAATCCACATTCGCTGAACATAAGGTAAAAAGGGCATAAAAAAAACCCCTTGTTTCCAAGAGGTTCGCATAGTGAAAGATGGGTTTTACAACCTATTCACTAGCCCCATCCTCGTGGTTTAAGCAAAGATTACATATTGGCAGGTATCCTGGCTTAGGTTCATCATCTATACCCCTTCCCATAGCATGGCTACAGTGGCATCTTGTATAGACTCCCCATTTACAGTTGCGGGACAGCATCGGATTCGCACCGATTTCCCTTTTAAGCAAATGACAAATCATTTGCACCAACACATCTATTATTTTGTTATGAATGTTATTGCTAGACTAGCAGAAGAAATTTATGTTCGCAATCTCTCGAAAAAATCAAAAAATAATTGTTATGAATATAGTAGCACTATTTCGACATAAACACTAACTATTTTACATGAAATATTTTTATCCCACATAACTAGCAGTTAGCCAAGAAGTTTAGCGGGAGATTAACAGCCCGGAAATGCCCGATTGCTTTGGGGCAACAGGGTGTTTCTCTATCCAGTTGAGGTGACGAAACCCCCACTGATTAGTAGTCTTTACTTTATTTTATTTCTGTTACAATGATAATGGACGAAAAATAGAAACGAGGATTTTTTATGCATAAAACAATTGGTGTACTCGCTCACGTTGATGCAGGAAAAACAACATTTTCTGAGCAGTTACTATTCCATACAAACAGTATTCAAGCCCGTGGTCGAGTTGATCATCGAGATACATTTCTAGATAATCACGAACTAGAGCGTCAGCGAGGCATTACTATTTTTGCGGAACAAGGTCGCATGACGATTGGAAACGATACATATACGTTAATCGATACACCTGGGCACGTCGATTTTTCGCCAGAAATGGAACGTGCTATTCGTGTTATGGATTATGCCATCATTGTTATTAGTGCGGTCGAAGGAGTACAAGGTCATACTGAAACCGTGTGGCAACTTTTACGCAAGTATCATGTCCCTACCTTCTTCTTTATCAACAAAATAGATCGTGAAGGTGCAGATATCGAAGCCGTTATGACACAGCTTCAAAAAGATTGCTCTAAGGATGTACTATTAGTAGATGAACCGCTCCGTACTGAATATGTTTCCAATCACATGATGGAGTGGCTTGCTGAGCGTGATGAGCAGCTTCTCGATGCTTTTCTTAACGAGACGTTGGATAGCGTTAACTGCCTTACTCATATACAAGCGATGATTAAACAGGAAAAGGCCTTTTTATGTTTTTCTGGCTCTGCTTTAAAAGATACTGGGATAAAAGAATTCATTTCACAGCTCCCTCTACTTACTGAGACACATTTTAACAACAATGTAACGTTCCAAGGAGAGGTGTTTAAAATTCGTCACGATGGACATCAACGCTTAACTTTTATGAAGGCATTACAAGGAACTCTGCGTGTTCGTGATGAATTTTCGTTTGGAGATCTAACTGAAAAAGTGACGGAAATCCGATTATATAATGGAAATCGCTATGAAACAGTCCATGAGGTTGAAGCTGGGGAGATTTTCGCAGTCAAAGGTCTAAGTCTCGCTAACATCGGTGATATCATCGGTAGCGCGACTAACCCGCAGCCCTATGAGTTAGTGCCGACCTTGCAGGCAAAAGTCCAATATGCAGGCGATCAGCATATAAAAGAAGTTTTAAAAATTTTTCGCATGCTTGAAGCAGAGGAACCATCATTACGAGTACTATGGCATGAAAAATTCCAAGAAATTCATGTCCATATTATGGGCGTCATCCAACTCGAGGTGCTTGCCGAAGTCCTTCACAAACGTTTCTCACTAGTTGTTTCATTTGGTGACCCACAAATTTTATATATGGAAACAATCGCAACAACTGTAACAGGCTACGGCCATTTCGAGCCATTAAAGCACTACGCCGAGGTACATTTATTGATGGAGCCAAACACGCGTGGTGCTGGCATTACATTTGTCAATGCATGCCACGCGGATGATTTATCGGTTGGCAATCAGCGACTCATAGAAAAACATGTATTCGAACGGGATCATCATGGCTTATTAACAGGTTTTCCTGTCACGGATATTCGTTTCACACTCTTAACGGGACGAGCGCATATTAAGCATACTGAGGGTGGCGATTTCCGCGAAGCAACATTCCGTGCATTACGGCAAGGTCTTGAGCAAGCAGAAAATATATTACTAGAGCCTTACTATCGCTTTAAGCTTAAAGCCCCTAGTGATTTTATCGGCCGCATGATGACCGATATTCAGCAAGCTTCAGGTACATTTGACGCACCAATCTTAACTGAGAATGACGTCATATTAACTGGACGTGCCCCTGTTGCAACATTTATGAGCTACAGCACAACCTTTGCCGCCTATACTAATGGGAAAGGCGTACTCTCCCTACAATTTGATGGCTATGATGTGTGCCATAATACAGAAGAAGTGATCGCGCAAATCGGCTACGATAAAAATGCCGATCCTGACTATACATCCTCCAGTATATTTTGTGCAAAAGGCAAAGGCTACTCCGTTCCGTGGCATGAAGCTGAGGCAGCGATGCATTGCATTAAATAATTTTCATTATAAAACAGGACATGATTTTATATGCATGTCCTGTTTTTTGTGATTTATGCGAGATTCGTCTGATTGCGCGGATATTTGCTATGCTTCCGCGGGTATTTTCCTGTTTCGCGCGGGTATTTGCTCTGCTTCCGCGGGTATTCTCCTGTTTCGCGCGGGTATTTCGCTCTGCTTCCGCGGATATTTGCTCTGCTTCCGCGGATATTCTCTCCCCAATCGCGGGTATTTGCTCCTCTTCCGCGGATATTTCCTCCTTTTCCGCGGGTATTTGCCTGCTCAGCGTGAGTAATCGCCTTTTCCTGTGATTTATTTACAAATCTTACGCAGTTTCTTTGCCTGTTTTAATACGCGATCACAGCTTGTAAAAATTGCTTATATTCACACTCGACAATTAGTTTAATAAAGACTGATATAATAAATAGATTGCCATGTATAAAATTCTAAGGGAGGGATATATATGGAAAACTTTGAAGACCTTTTGCCAAGACATAAATTTGATAATGATAGCGTAGAAATGATTAAAAAAATGGATAGAGATAAAGTATTGCCTTTACTGCCTAATCTCCTTGAATGGATTCAAGATATGAATTGGCCAGTGGCACCAAGTGTATTAGGATTACTTTTAACTTTTCCAGAAGAAATTGTCACACATGTGCAAGATGTCTTATCTTCAGATGATGATAACTGGAAGTGGTTCATTTTACATTTTTTAGGCTCATCACCAAAAGTTGTGGATGACATTTGTTAAAACATATACTACGTAAATAAGTTGATTGGAGTGGAGGCTGGGTGACTCCTTGGGGATCAGCGATAGGGGAACGAAGGCTAAGAGCATCACATCCTGTGATAACGCCTTCGTGACCAACATCGTGTTGGCCCGAGACCCTGGAGCGAGCAACGCGAGTGAAGCGGCTCATCGGACGCCCCCAGGAAGCTTTGCTCTGTGCGAAAGCGAAGCGACAGCAACAAATGTTTTCTGTAGCGAAAGCAAAGCGACAGCTACAAAGCGCCCAGTCGGAACGGAAATCAACCACACGTTTTGGTTATAAAATTGCCAATTGAGTCAAGGGTTCAGTTTAGAGAGTATTTAACAAGAGTGGCTGAAACACCTACACAATGAACTCGCAGAAGAAATTGATGAAATCGCAAAAGAGATATTGGCAACAATTTAAAAAATATCCCTTATTCAACGAAACCAGCTATAGTTTAATTAAGATAAGTACTTGTATTTATCATTAATCTTCATAAATACAAGTCCTATTGTTACGCCCCCCACAATCGCTTCTGAAGCTTAATACATAGCTCTTTAGCACCCATAAGACTACTTATATAAACGTTTTCCTCTCTTCTCCACTATCCATGCTCACATACTCTTCATACACATCTGAATACTTTTTTACCATTTATCTACCAACAAGTACTCTACTATGCTACAATCCTTATACAGAAATAATTTTCAGTAAATTAAGAGATGGGCAGGCATTATCAAGAATGTTTAATACTATTTGGAAAAGTATTTTTACTATATACATATTAATGTTACTTATTTTTGTTGTGTTTAAGTTCAATGGAGATGTATACAGTGTTATCGATACTATTCGAACCAATAAGGACAGAGGGGTTGGCGTAAATCTAATTCCTTTTAGCACAATTGGAGCTTATATAAGTGATATAAATGATAGTGTATCTATAATAAACATCTTAGGTAATATTATTCCTTTTATACCGATGGGATTTATCATACCTATGGCTTTTCCCTCGCAAAGAAATGTATTTAAAACGATAATTTCCAGTTTATTATTGATATTCAGCATAGAGATTCTACAAATCATTTTCTATGTGGGTAGTTTCGATATAGATGACATTATACTAAATCTACTCAGTTGTTTTATAGGCTTCATGCTATTTATAACGTACAAAAATACCTTTAAAGTAGTCTCTTATAAATAGATAGTAAAGGAGTGGATTAATATAGCAAAGTTTATTGATGACTTGGCTGGTGCAGTTTACGATGTAATAAAGTTTGTATTACAAAGTCTAGGGTACTTAATTGCAGGTATGTTAATAGTGGCAATTCCACTTTATCTAATTGTGTGGGTATTTGAATTATTTCAGTGACTTTAATAGTTATCATTTTAAAAGTTTTTAACAAACAGTTGGGCTTTACTTCAATAAGAATAGGACTTGTATGTATGATTGAATCCCGTATATGCAAGTCCTTTTGATATGCAACAATACTTTCACATTATACGCTCCTATAGTTCCACACATAGCTCTGTAGCAACCATAGTACACACGTAATACAAAAGATTCTTGTACTTCATTCCCTCACAGGCTTCTAGGAAATCGCTACGGTTACTCATGTAAGCCATGACAAAGTTAACACTGTTTCGTCCTCATCGTCTCGCCAAGCTGTAACGATTAATCTTCTTCAAAACACATTTACCATTTTTCTACCAAACAAAACTTTGCTATGTTATGATTCTTTACAGATAGAATTTTTCATTTAGTTAAGAGAAAACAAGAAATATGATTTAATGTTGGAGGAAACATGAATTACATAAAAACTTTACGACAATATGTTGGAACAAGTCCTATTATTGCACCAGGTTCAGCAATCATTGTTTTAAACGAAAATAATGAAATACTTTTGCAATTACGTTCAGATACAAATGATTGGGGGCTTCCAGGTGGTGGAATGGAAATAGGAGATAGTTTTGAAGAAACTGCTCAAAAAGAGTTGTATGAGGAAACAGGCTTAATCGCCCAAGAATTGAAATTACTTGGCTTAGCTTCAGGGAGAGAGTTATATTATAAATTTCCACATGGGGATGAAATTTATAATGCTACGGCAATTTTTAAGGCAACTGCTGTAAAAGGCATTATTACGCAAAATGAGGAAAGTAAAAACTTAGAATATTTCCCTTTAGAAAAACTTCCAAATTTAAATTATACAACATTGAAATTACTAGAAAAGGTTGGTTATATTTCAACTGATTAGATACGGGGCTATTATCAACCTCTCTTTATCCCGCTTCACACAACAAGTCAGAGGCTTGTGCATAAAATTAAACACAGAGCCGCTTCGTTATGCGCTCATAATAGCTCCCATAGCTTCTAAATGGCTCAGTAGCAATGCAATTAGATAGCTTGTGTGAATGATTCTTATGCATCATACTCAACACTCAAAAACTTATTAAACTGTGTTAAGGTGGTTGCTACGATTGAATAGCAAAGACTGACATACCACTCATTGCTGGGCGATTGCAGAATGTATGTCTACACGTGTGAGGACTTACTCTCACATCCTTAAAATTCATCTTCAATCTTAGATTTTCGAAAAGCTGTGTCTTCATAGGCAAACTTTACAAGCATAAAAAACCACCTCTCATTAAATGTTAGAAATGATGAGAAGTGGTAGTTGCTCTGCATATTAATTGTAAGTAGCACAACTTCTTTAAAAGAGGTGTTGCTACGGAAATTTCAAGCTCGTTCTACTAGTTTTATAACCTAGCTAGGGAATCATCATACAACTTCGGTGCTTTTCGAAATTTAGTTGCTTGTTCAAATGCAAAAGCGAGTTTTATAAGAACATCCTCACTAAATGCAGTTCCTGCGAAAGTTATGCCAAACGGTCTCCCATTTTTCATATACCCGGCTGGAACGGCAATAGAGGGATACCCTGCTTTCGCACTAACTGTCGAACCTATATATGACGGAAAGATAATCGCATCTAATTCATATTTTTTTAATGTAAAATCAATTCCTTGATCTTGGGCAAAATACAGATCCTCTAATTTTGCATGTAAATATTCAGCATTTCTTAACGTATTTGATAGCCCATCTCTCATTTCCAATTTATCCTGCCCATATTTCAAACACTTTTCTTTTGAACGTTCATTAAATTGAATGAGCTCAGCGATAGAATGTACAGGCATATGAGAAGGTAGATTGATAAGGAAATTATTTAAACTATGTTTTAATTCATATCGTCCTACATCCCATTTCCAGTCTCTATGAAAAGAAGGGATATCGATATCTTCAATAAGAACGGCTCCTTGCTCTCTTAAAACCTGAATGGCATTATTAAAAAGTGTTTCATCATACTCAGCTGACTCATAGTACTCTTTAAAGCCATTATTATACACCCCAATTTTAGCACCCTTCAAACCTGTAACATCTAAAAAATTTGTGTAATCTTGATATATCCTTCTTTCACTTTTATGTGTAGCGACGTCGTCTTGATCTACTCCTGTTAATACGCCCAATAAAATAGCTGCATCTGTCACTGTTCTTGCAAATGGCCCAGCGGTATCTTGAGAGTATGTAAATGGGATAATGCCTCGGCGGCTAATGAGTCCAACAGTCGGTTTTATGCCGACTACTGAATTTTGAATAGCAGGACTTAGAATCGAAGCGTCTGTCTCCGTTCCAATTGATAAAACTGAAAAATTCGATGCTACTGCAACTGCCGACCCAGAACTAGAACCACCCACAAAAAGATTTGGATCACCATAAGGATTTAGTGTTTGCCCACCACGAGAACTATAACCCGCCCACATCGTACTCGACATTGCGTTTGCTAATTCAGTCATATTTGTTTTCCCTAATATAACTGCCCCTGCTTCGCGTAGCTTTTTTACTATAAACGCATCCTGCTCAGCTAGATAATTTTCTAAAGCTATAGTACCTGCACTAGTATGCATATAATCTTGCGTTTCAATATTGTCCTTTAAAACAACCGGAATCCCGTGTAAAGGTCCTCTAGCACCCCTTGTTACTCTTTCTTCATCTAACGCTTCAGCTATAAATATCGCTTCAGGATTAATTTCAAGCATAGAATTAATTTTTCGCCCATCTTGATCATACTTAGCGATTCTGCGTAAATAATACATTGTTAATTCTTTGGATGTTATTTCTCCCTGTTCCATAGCTACTTGAATATCTTATACTGACAATTCTTCTCTGAAAAAGCTATTGAAATTTATCCCCATTCAATTCTGCACCCCTTGTTTTTCCAATATTATACCAATAATGTGTGCTAATCACCATAACGTGAGGTTAATTTCCGTTTTGACTAGGCGCTTTCCCGAGGCTAATGTATACCAACTTTTAGCTGATTAATGCAAATAGTCAGCTAAAAGTTGATACTGTTATCGATACTTGTAACAGGCAATCTCAATGGTTGCAAATTTTCCAATTCCCTACCAACTTATACTCTCCTGTGCTACAATCTCTTTATAGAATGAATTTCCATTTAGTTAAGAAAAGGTTAGATTTAAGAGGTGAATGAAATTGAATACTATTACTTTCGATTTTGGAACGTTAATACTTTTTCTCCTAGTACTCCTTTTAATAATCAGTATTTTTGGGTTTGTAATTAGAAAGTTGCTAGGTGTCGAGAGAAAGAAATGTTTTTCCTATAATTACTTTAATGAAAGACATAAAAAATTAGATTTATCGGTACGAATAATTTTCATGATTTTAGTATCATTGTAGTTCGTATTATACGAACTACAATGATACTGTTGAAATTGCTTGGTATTTTGATATATGGTTTATCATTATTGTCTTTTTAGTAGCCTCTGACATGTTACGAGCATTTATGGAATGGAAATACGCAGAAAATAAAAGAGCTTTTGTTGCTACTATCGTAGAAATGATGTTTATGATTAGCATAGTATTTTTGGCGATAAAAACTGACTTTTTCGGCTTATTTAATACTTAATTGGAAGTTGCTACGAGGAAAAAGTGAGTTAAATAAAAAAAGGCTATTTTGCAGAAAATTAATCTTTCGCAAAATAGCCTCTTTTGTTGACTATCGAATTATGTTGTTTTCAATTATTATCTGTTAAATTGCTGTGTAAGCTTTTGTAAATTTTCAGCTTGTTCACATAAGTCTTGTGATACTACAGTATTGACAACTTGCATGGAGGCGCTTTGCTCATCCATAGACTGCAGAACGGCTTCTGTATAAGTAGACAATTTGTCCATTTCGTTGGCGATTGTCACCATGAATGTGGTTACCTCATGAGCGCCACTTGAAAGCTCCTCAGCCGTTGTGGAAATATCCTCTAGCTGATTCGTCATTTTACTAACGTGCTGAGATATTGTTCCAAATGACTTTGTAGCCTCATCAATAACATAGACGCCTTGTTGTACGTTTTTCAAATCTTCTTCGACAGACGACGCTACTTGTTTTGTATCGTTTTCTATGCCAACGACTAGCTCGACAATTTGAATAGCCGAATGCTTAGATTGCTCTGCTAATTTTCGAACTTCCTCTGCTACTACCGCAAAGCCTTTACCATGTTCTCCAGCACGTGCCGCTTCAATCGCTGCATTCAAGGCAAGCAAATTTGTTTGCTCTGTAATGGCTGTGATCATGTCTGTCATGGATTTAATATCCGTCATTTTATTTGATAATTGTTGCATTAATTCACTTGGTTTTTCAGTAGAATTTGAAATAAATTGCATTTGATTTTTTGCTACATGTAAAATTTCTGCACCGTTGCCTGCAATTTCATTTGCTTCTTTAGCATGATTAAAAACTTCTTGTGTTGCCACGGTAATACGTTCAATGCCGTCAGCATTTTCTTGCATAGAAACGGCACTTTCATTTGCAGACTGCGCAGCTTGCTTAAGACCTTCTGTTGTTTTCACTATTTGTGCATCTACCTCTTCAACCGCAACTGTAATTTCATTTGTACTAGCTGATAGCTCCTCTATGCTCGCTGATAAGTCTGTTGAACCACTGGCAATCTTTTGTGTCATCATATGTAATTGTTCTTTCATCTCAAAAAATGCTGTTGCTAACTCAGAAATTTCATCATTGGTATGCACTTCAATAGAAGCAGTATGAAGTTTCCTTCAGTTATTGCTTGTGCAGAAGCAGCTAATTGCTTAATTGGTTTAATAATTTTATATTTGACATAGAATATATAGGATGTTGTCATCGCAATTCCTATGATCGTTACTAAGGTAGGTAGCTAGCCATTCTAATGATGTTGAATTCGATAGATCTATGATTAAAATAGCAATCATTAGAACATTTAAAGCTGTAAAGCCAATGATACTTCTTTTCCGTAAACTCATACTATATTCCCCCAACTATTTTATTACTTCAATGTAATTATTATAGTTGGATTCTCCTAAAATTAACAGAAAAAAAAGCCCAACTTTTGTCAGGCGAAAGACATAGAAAAAGCACTTTGCTCTACACAAAGTGCTTTCATCATCATTATTTTAATTTCATCATACTTGAACCAGCAATACCTGGATGTGTCATTTCATACGGGTCTAAAATTAAATCTAATTGTTCTTTCGTTAATACACCCGATTCAAGGCAAAGCTCTCGAATAGAACGACCAGTTAGAATTGCTTCACGCGCAAGTTTTGCAGCTACTTCATAACCAATATGTGGGTTTACTGCTGTTAGTATACCAACGCTTTTTTCCACATATTCTTTCATACGCTCTTCGTTTGCTTCAATATCCTTCAAGCAATTTTGCGTAAATGCTCGGAAAACATTATTCATAATACTAATCGATTGAATTAAGTTGAAGACCAGTACAGGCTCCATAACGTTTAATTCTAATTGTCCTGCTTCAGATGCTAATGAAATAGTATGGTCATTACCAATTACTTGGAAGGCAACTTGGTTTAGAACCTCTGGCATAACAGGATTTACTTTCCCTGGCATAATAGAAGAACCAGGTTGACGAGCTGGTAAAATGATTTCGCCTAAACCTGCACGTGGACCAGATGCCATTAAACGAAGGTCATTGGCAATTTTCGACATGTTGATCATACAGATTTTTAATGCGCCAGATACTTCTGTATAAGCATCTGTATTTTGTGTTGCATCCACTAGATGGGAAGCGCCTTTTAACGGCAAACCTGAAATTTCAGCAAGATGAACATCTACTGATTGAATATAATCTGGGAATGCATTTAAGCCTGTACCAACTGCAGTTGCCCCCATATTCACATCATATAGATTTGGGCGAGTTTGACGAATACGAACAATATCACGGCTAATAACACGAGAGTATGCTTCAAATTCTTGGCCTAATCGAATTGGCACTGCGTCTTGTAAATGCGTACGACCCATTTTAATAACATGTGCAAATTGCTCCGCTTTTTGATGGAACACCACTTGCATATTTTCCATTGTTAAAAGTAATTCATCTATTAAATTCAAAACAGCGATATGAATAGCTGTTGGGAAAGCATCATTTGTTGATTGTGACATATTAACATGGCTGTTTGGGCTAATTGATTGGTAGTCCCCTTTTTCTTTGCCTAAAATCTCTAAGGCACGGTTAGCAATGACTTCATTGGCATTCATATTAATAGATGTGCCAGCACCGCCTTGGATTGGATCTACGATAAATTCTGAATCCCACTTACCATCAATAACTTCTTGTGCAGCTTCGACAATTGCATCTCCGATTTCTTTTGAAAGTAGGTGTACTTCCATATTCCCTAATGCAGCTGCTTTTTTTACGATACCCATTGCTTTAATAAGTGATGAGTGAATCGTGTAACCTGTAATTGGGAAATTTTCAGTTGCACGAAGCGTTTGAATTCCATAATAAGCATTGCTTGGTAATACACGTTCACCTAAAAAGTCTTTTTCTATACGTTGTGTGGACATAATTGTCGTCTCCTTTGATGTAATACTCACACTTGATAGTAGCTAATTAATGGAGTATTGTAAACAGGCATTTTTCTGTAAAATGAAAAATTCTGTGAAAAAAGCTCATTTTTCGCTAAAAAATGACTGCTCCTCTGTAACATTAACAAGTAATTGCTCATATTGTTGCATATGAACTCAAGGTGAATAGCCATATTTTTTTAACATGACAACATCACCATTATTTTTTGAAAAACTTTTATATTCATATCCTACATGGTATTCATCATTTTTTTCCCATTTTATTTCATCATACAGTCTTTCAGGTAAAGTTAATTTACGATTATCCAATATAAGGTAATAATCACCGTTTTCCTCCACCAAATTTTCTTCTCCAATTTGATAAACAGCTTCTACATAAGTGTCATTAATCAGATAAAAAAAGAATGCACCTGCAATCAAAAGGAATAATACTAATCCAAAGTAAAAACGAGTATACCTCATTTAGTCTCCCCTTCATTAACATTATATTCTGCGTATAAGACATTTATAGTTTAAATTGCACAGTTAATGGAAATCCTATTTAACTAAAATTATATATCAATCAAGCATACTTAATCCACCAAATCCATCCAATTTTGTAATAACAAATAATTGCTAATCTTAGCGAATAAAAAAAGACAGCATCATAATGATTCTGCCTTTTTTTTAGGTACCTATTGATTATTTATTTGAAGTCACTGTAAAACGGCTGTTTACATGCTTTGGATTTTCAATTTCATCTAACACAGCAACGGCATAATCTGTATGACTAACATAACTTTCACCAGCTGCATTGATTAATAAATGGTCAATGCCTGTCGTATAGCTGCCTGTGCGTGGACCTTCAGGATCAAAGAAAGCGGATGGGCTTAAAAATGTCCAAGTTATTGTTGATTGTTGTAAGTCTTGTAGGTTTTCTCCTTGGTTTTTAGCTGTTGCAAAGTACATTTCAGGGAAGTCTGGCGTATCCATTACGCGAACTGTTTTTTCTGGGTCAACAAACAAACTACCTGCACCACCGACAACAAATAATTTTGTCTCAATGCCCGTGAAAATATCAATTAAATGACGGCCAGCTTTTACATGTAATTCCTCTTGACCAAAAGGAGCACCGAATGCATTCACAACAACGTCGAAGCTTTTTACATCATCTTTCGATAATTCGAAAACATCTTTTTCAATAACGTCAATAGTTGCTGTTACTTTTGAAGCAGTGCGTACAAACGCAGTTACCTCATGACCACGCTGTAGTGCCTCCTCCGCAATTTTTTGTCCCGCTTTTCCTGTTGCACCGATTACTGCAATTTTCATATTTAGTTCCTCCCACTTTTGTTTGTAACCATTTTAGTTACAGGTTAGATACAAAAGACCGACTTCGTTATTTAACGAAGTTGATCTAGCACATCCTGTAAAGTTTGTGCTTGAAGCTGTTCTTCCATTGCATGCCAAACAGATGTATAAACACCTTCCAATGTACATTGAATTTTTCGACCAACCGTACAATCTGGATTTGGCTCATCATGAATCGCAAAAAGCTGCTCGGGCCCATTAATCGCTTGGTAAATAGCTAATAGCGTTAAATCTTTTGGCTCTACTAATAGGTCATAACCTGCAATGCCTGTTTGTGATGTAAGCAAACCCGCTTTTTTCAACACTCCGATCATTCGTCGTACGACAACCGGATTTGTATTGACACTTCCTGCGATATAATCAGATGTCAACTGACTTTTATCAGATGTTGTTGCAATGAGCGAAAGTATATGGATCGCTACCGAAAACCGACTGTTCACCATATGTATCACCACCTGTTGTAACCATTATAGTTACAGGTTTGAATAAAAGCAAATGAATTGTTCTATTTGCACCTGTATTTATTTCTTTGTTTTGAGAAGTACTATTCGATGATTATATTTTATTTAAGTAAATGACTAATTCTTGTCGTATTTCTCCATCTTCTTCATAAAAATCTAAATTATGAAACTCATACTTAAAATGCCCAACTGGGAACGTCACACTTTCGCCCTGTGCCGCTGCTAATATGCCCGCCACATCATGTGACACCATTTGTAAAAGTTCTGCACCTGAAACCGCTTCTATAAAGATCACGTTCATCATAAAACACCTCCTCAGCTATTATAGCTTAGAAGGCGCTTACATTTATAGTGTTTCTTCATAACGTTTTAGGCGGATTTCCTCAATGACCTGCATCATTTTAAATATTTGCTCCTGTGTTAATGTTGCAGAGGTGTGTGCTAGCTCATGTCGTTGAGTAAATTCCTGTTCCTGTTGAAAAGTCCTCAAAAGTAATTGACTCTTTAAACGTTGCTCACTTTCTCTTTCATCTATTTGAAACACCATGGACATCCCCTCACCACTCACCCTCTACATTTTTACAAACCATTTCCAGTTTAAAACTTATATCGGAAAAAATTTCATAAATTAAAACATCCTTCATATAAAGTGCTAGAGAATTTGGCATTTGGCTCATTCTTTTGGCATTTTATCTTGTGCATTGAGGGTTCTATCCGTCGTTTGATGGTTCTTTCCGTCACTTTGAGGGTTCTATCCGTCGTTTGGCCTGTTCTTTCCGTCGCTCTGGCCTTTCTTTCCGTCGCTCTGGCCTTTCTTTCCGTCGCTCTGGCCTTTCTTTCCGTCGCTCTCACTTCTTTCCGTCACTTTGAGGGTTCTATCCGTCGTTTGGCCTGTTCTTTCCGTCGCTCTGGCCTTTCTTTCCGTCGC
>NZ_JBSSFD010000036.1:0-50085 GCF_054062295.1 Lysinibacillus sp. TE18511 | reverse complement strand
TCCTCGACGGATAAAAGTCTCGAACCGACGGAAAGACTAGCGACAACGCCGGATAGAAGTCTCAAGGTGACGGATAGAAGTAGCAGCGACGGAAATAATGGAGTCTTCGACGGATAGAAGTCTTGGAGCGACGGAAAGACCAGCGACACCGACGGATAAAAGTCTCAAGGAGACGGATAGAAGTAGCGGCGACGGAAACAATGGAGACCTCGACGGATAGAAGTCTTGGAGCGACGGAAAGACCAACGACACCGCCGGATAAAAATCTTAAGGTGACGGATAGAAATAGCAGCGACGGAAACAATGGAGTCTTCGACGGATAGAAGTCTTGGAGCGACGGAAAGACCAGCGACACCGCCGGATAAAAGTCTCGAAGCGACGGAAAGTCCAACGACAACGATAGCGGCTCTAAACTAGAGGAATTCTCGCTCATTTCCTACTAGACAAATAGAGATTTCAGGTATATAGTTACCTAGGCTAACTAATTTATAAGGAGTGGTATTGTGACGGTTGAACAGAATTTTTTTAATCAGTATCGCTTAATGTACAGACCTTTTATCAATCAAGTGAATGTGCAATTAGAGAAATATCAGTTATATAGCTCACAATGGGCTGTTCTTCGATTACTTAATGATAAGGGGCGACATTCATTCGTGGAGATTGCGAATTATATGTCAATTGAAAAGCCAAGTGTCACAAGGTTTGTTCACAAGCTTGTAGATCTAGGCTATGTGGAAACGGTAGCGGGCAGGGATAAGCGCGAAAAGCTTGTACAATTAACGGCTTATGGTGAAGAACTTGTGCTAGAAATAAAGGCGCATTTAAAACCGTTGTTTGAACAGGCACTTGCAGGCGTATCAAAGCAGGAGATTGAGATTGCGACACAAGTTTTAGAGAAAATTTGTGCAAACATAAATCGGTAGGAGAGATGAAAGTGGAAACAACTAGAGATAGACTATGGACAAAAGACTTCTTAATCGTCTCACTTATTAACTTTACCATTACATTAATCTTTTTTTTATTGATGGTAACAATTGCAGGCTATGCGGTTGAGCACTTTGGCGCTTCAACTAGTACGGCAGGTCTTGTATCGAGTATTTTTATTATAGGTACATTAATAGGGCGTCTTGGGGCAGGACGGATCATTGGGGATTGGGGTAGTAAAAAAACATTATTTTGTGGATTATTATTGTTTATGCTATCAACGATGTCCTATTTTTTTGCGGTAAATTTGACACTTCTCATGCTCAATCGTTTAGTACAAGGAATTGCACTTGGCGTGGCGAGTACGGCAACTGGAACAATTATTGCACAAATTTTACCGTCTAATCGACGTGGTGAAGGTATTGGTTATTACAGTTTAAGTGCCATCTTAGCAACTGCTATTGGACCGTTTGTAGGTATTCTTTTAACACAACTGTTTGAAGATTTTCGTATGATTTTTGCAGTCGATTCAGTTTTAGCTATTATTTGCTTTTTGATGTATTTTATCGTGACAGTTCCTGACGCACCGAAGAAAGCCAAAGAAATGGCAGAGAAAACAAGCTTTAAGCTAAGCAATTTTATCGAGATGCGTGCTGTGCCAATTGCTTTTGTGGGGTTAGTTATCGGTTTTGCTTACTCAGGGGTTATGTCATTTATGACGTTTTATGCGAAAGAGCTTGATTTGGTCTCAGCGGGAAGTTATTTCTTTATTATTTATGCAATCGTGATTCTAGCGACACGTCCATTTACAGGAAAGCTTCTAGACTCAAGAGGTGCGAATATTGTTATTTATCCGTGTTTAGTCATTTTTGCAATCGGTATGTATGCCTTTAGCTCGGCTACAAGTAGTGTTGTATTTTTACTAGCTGCTGCTTGCATTGGTATTGGTTATGGTAACTTCAATTCTGTAGCACAAGCAATCGCTATTAAGGTTACACCAAATGAGCGATTAGGACTTGCGACATCGACCTATTTTATTTTATATGATTTAGGTTTAGGTGTTGGTCCTTATTTCTTAGGGTTCTTCGTTCCAACGATGGGATACAGTGCGATTTTCTTTGCGATGGTATTCGTAATTTTACTGTCAATTATCCTTTATTATTTCTTATATGGAAAATATGAAAATAACAAAAATTTCGTAGATTAGAATCGTTATATTGTAGGAAAAGCGTTATTTTTCTAGTTATATTAAAATATCAACTAGAAAATGACGTTTTTCTCTTTAAATAAAAATACTTCTTGCAATAGAGTGTGATAATCATTATCATTCTCAATATAAACTATTTCGGAAGTAGGTACTTAGCATGAAAAAAACATCAATATTGTCAGTATTAGTTGCAGGTGGCATTCTAATGACTGGCTGTGGCAATACAGAAGAAACAAAAAAAGAAGAGAAGCCCGCAACGGAGCAAGCAAATAAAGCAGAACAAACAAAAGGGGCTGATCTTACAGCTGAACTGGCAGCCTATAAACAATTTGCTTTAGAACAAATGGATCAATTTTTACTAGAAACAGAGAAATTTGTAAACCTAGTTAAAGCTGGCGATATTGAAGGGGCAAAAGCAGCCTATGCACCAGCTCGTATGTATTTTGAGCGTTCAGAGCCAATCGCAGAAAGCTTTGGAGACCTTGACCCACGTATTGACGGTCGTTTAGCCGATATCCAAGAAGAAGGTAAGGGCGAGGAAGAGTGGACAGGTTATCATAAGCTTGAACATGCACTTTGGGTTGAAAATAAAACTGCAGGCTACGAGAAGGTAGCAGATCAGCTATTAGCCGATGCAAAAGAATTACACGCATTAGTTCAAACTGTTGAAGTAACACCAGATTTAATGATTACAGGTGCTGTTGATTTATTAAATGAAGTATCAACATCTAAAATCACTGGTGAAGAGGAAATCTATTCTCACACAGACCTTTATGACTTTAAAGCAAATATTGAAGGCGCAGAAAAAATCTTTGAAATCTTACGTCCGAAATTAGAAGCAAAAGATAAAGAATTAGTAGCAACATTAGATGAAAAATTCAAAGCAGTGGACGATTTATTGGCACAGCACGCAACAGCTGACGGTGGATATGTTTCTTACGAAGAATTAACAGAAGAAAACACAAAAGCACTTGCAGCAGCAGTTAATCAACTAGGAGAACCATTAAGTCAAATGGGGATTATTTTGGAGTGATAATAAATGACAGAGTCAAATGATGGAAAATGGATCAATAAAAAAATATCTAGACGTGACATGTTAAAGCTAACTGGCATCGGGGCAGCAGGTGTAGCGATCGGTGCTTCAGGCTTAGGTGGTGTTATGAAAGCAATGGGCTATGATGTGTTTGAGCCCGTTGCGGATAGCACGACAGCACGTAATAAAGTTGATTTCTATGGAAAACATCAATCTGGCATTGTTACACCCGTTCAAACGAATATTTATTTTGCTTCTTTAGATGTTTTATTCACATCAAAGAAGGAACTACAAGAGTTGTTCAAACAATGGACACCTCTTGTTGTACGTTTAATGAATGGTGAATTAATGGTAGATTTAACAACAAATACTAGAGTTCCAACAGGAGATACGGGTGAAGCTGAAGGATTAAACGCCTCAAATCTCTCCATAACTATAGGGGTTGGTCCATCTCTTTTCGAAAAGCTTGGTATCCAGCACTTAAAGCCAGCTGAACTAAATGATTTACCACATTTCCCGAAAGATCAGCTACAAAAAGAATACACAGGTGGAGATATTTGTATTCAAGCATGTGCAGATGACCCACAAGTGGCGTTTCATGCAGTACGTAATTTAGTACGTGCAGCTTCTGGTAAAGTAGAGGTTAAATGGTCACAGGCAGGATTCAACTCTTTCCCAACTGGCGGAGGAACACCTCGAAATTTATTTGCGTTCAAGGACGGTACGGGCAATCCTACTGATGAAAAAGATCTAAACAAAGTGGTTTGGGTCGATAAAGGTTGGTTAAAAGGTGGCTCTTATTTAGTTGCTCGTAAAGTTCAAATGCATCTTGAAACATGGGATCGCACATCTTTAAAAGATCAGGAAGCAACATTTGGTCGTTATCGCGATAGTGGGGCACCGTTTGGTAAAAAGAAAGAGTTCGATGATTTCGACGTAGAAGCGAAGGATAGTAATGGCGAGTATATTATGCCAGATACATCACATGTGCATTTGGCTCGTAAATCGGGTGCGCGTATTTTACGTCGCTCATACTCTTATGCATCCGGTGTTATGACGAATACTGGCGCGCATGATGCGGGGCTAATGTTCATATCTTTTCAAAAAGACCCGGCCCAATTTACAACAGTGCAAAATAGTTTAGGGCGTATGGATAAAATGAATGAGTACATTACCCATCGAGGCAGTGCCGTGTTCGCTTGCTTCCCTGGTGTACAAAAGGGGAGTTATCTAGGTGAAGCACTTTTTAACGCGCTGTAGTATAATTTTATGCTTGTTATTGGCACTTGCTGTACCAGTGCAGGCAGCGCAATCTTATAGTCATTTGTACATCTCGATTAGTGATGCACTGATGAATACGAAGCAGGATAAAGAAGCCGAGGCAAAACTGGCACTTGAACAGTTTACGAAAGACTGGGCATCCGTAACATCTGAACAGACAGAAGCAAAAGAAAAAGTGGATGAACTTCTTGCTCAAGCAGTTGAAGCTACTTCAAAGGATGAACGTTTAGAGGCACTATCGGCTTTGTCAAATGCTTTACGTGCTCTAGAAGAGCTTGAAAACCCTGTGGATGAAGCGGCGCAACGTGCAGAATTTGGACAAAAGTTTAAACCCATCATGGCGGACTTTGAAAAAGCATTAGCCAGTGGGGACATTGCAGCCATCGATGAAGCCTATAAAGACTTTAATATCAAATGGAATAAAAATGAAAGACCTGTGCGTGAGCAAAGTATTGCGATGTATGGGCAAATTGAAACACAAATGGCGTTTTTACGCATTTCCATTTCCGCTGAGGAGCCAGATGTAACTCTTATGAAGTCCCAATTTGCAGAGTTAAAACAAACAATTGAGGATTTTGTAGCTGGTAAGGAAACAGCGAAAGCGGTCGAAGGAGAATATTCGTTATCTACATTAATTGCCTATATTGATGAGGCAAACGATTTTATCGATGCAGGTGATTATAAAGCTGCCTCTGATAAAATTCTAGAATTCATTACGATATGGCCAAGTGTAGAAATTGAAATTTCGACTCGTAACGGTAGCCTATATACTAAAATTGAGAGTGATATGCCGATTATCGCTAGTGATTTATTAAAATCAACAGTCGATAAAGAAGCTATTAAAAGTAAATTAGATAATTTCCGCACTGAAATAGAGTTAATTCAAGCTGATTCAGATTATACTTTATGGGATTCGGCGCTTATCTTATTGCGTGAAGGCTTAGAGGCATTGCTAATTATTTTGGCATTAGTATCGTTCTTAGAGAAATCAGGACAAAAGCCAATGCGCAAATGGATCTATATCGGTGCATTTGTAGGGGTTCTGTTATCAGCAGTAGCGGCTATTTTAATGTCGACAATTTTAAATTCTCCGACAGTTGATACAAACCGAGAGCTGATGGAAGGCTATATTGGCTTACTAGCTGCAGCAATGATGGTAGGAGTTGGGATTTGGCTCCACAGTAAATCAAGTGTGGCAAGCTGGAATCGCTATATTTCTAAACAAATGGGCAATGCGATCTCCAGTGGTTCAGTGTTTGCCATGGCCGCAATTAGCTTCCTATCTGTCTTCCGTGAAGGGGCAGAAACACTTGTTTTCTATGCAGGAATTGCACCTAAAATGGAGACATCGCAATTTGTACTAGGTATCGTAGTAGCACTTCTAGTATTAACTATTTTTGCATTTGTGTTATTTAAAGCAAGTGGAAAAATACCAGTTCATAAATTTTTCGCAGTGGCAACGGTGTTAATTTATGTACTGGCCTTTAAAATCATTGGTGTCAGTCTGCATACATTGCAGCTGCGGGATGCAGTTTCTACAACAATTGTAGATGGCTTACCGGTTATCAGCTTCATTGGTTTTTACCCAACTGTAGAGACAATGATTGGACAAGCGATTTTACTTGTGCTAGTTGTAGTTACGATCATCTTTAAAAAGAAGCAAAAATAAAAAGAAGAGGCTGGGACAAAAGTGTTTCAGCCAACAAAAATACCGAACTATCCAATGAAACGCTCATGAAGTGTTTCGGAATAGTTCGGTTTTTCTATTTATCGTGTTTTGTTAATTTCGAGATTATTCGACTTTATGAAGGAAGCATTTAGTTATGTCCCAGCCTCTGTTTAATTAGTGATCCCAATGAGACGGACGTTTCAGGTGGGAGGGTAATTTTGTTTGATGATTGCCTTGTGCTGAATTAAGTTGCATTTGGGTTAAAAACATACTTGTTGAAAGGTCTGCGCCACGTAAATTGGCATCACGTAAATCCGCACCAATAAAATCAACACCTCTTAGATCTGCATTTTCAAAATTAGCAGCAATTAAATAAGCTCCTCGAAGATTAGTTGCTCTTAAATCCTTCCTCTTTACATTCTTCCCCATCCAATCGACCCCTCTATTGTCATACTTTCGAGCGTTTTTTTCCTTCATCTTTACGATAAGGCTTTGGCGAATTTGCTCACTTGTTTCTAATAGTAAAATGTTCACTGGCAGTCGATAATTAGGAATATCTATTGCTAGCAATGCATTTGCTTCTAGCTCTGTTGCACGCTGTAGTTGTTCTAATTGCAATCGTAGCTTGTTAAATAGAGATGAATCAACTTTGTGGGATAAAGCCTCTGCTACATAGGCGATCATTTCATATAACTGCTCCATAATAGGAAAGACACGAAACATTTTCTCAGAAATTTCAGGGGATCGTCGCCAGTCTTGTCCATGGAAGGTTGTTTGTGAAACCTTTTGTCCTGCTCCTAAACAATCAAAAACTGTGCATCCTTTAAACCCTTGATCTCTAAGTTTGCTATGAATTTGACAGCTAAAATCAGATTGTAGATTTGGGCATGGTGTCCCAGCTGCCTTATTAATGGCGAAGTCGCTAGAAGCAGCAATATTTAAAGCCGTGCAACATAGACCGAAGCAGCTCTGACAGTCCGCCTGTAAACTTTCGCGTATTTTTTTCCCCATTGTGTAATCTATTTTTTTAAATTCAGACATCATTGCTTTCCTCTCTTAACGATCAACTTACATATGATTCTATCACTAATTATCTATGAAAGGATATTTTTTCCTTCGTTTTTCATTAAAGACGAAAGCAAAGCGACAGTCACATTACTTAAATTAGAGTTTGTAATTCATCTTTTACAAAAATCAGCATATTATTGAAATTAATTGTAAAATGCTATGATTTTTATAGACAGACAGTCGGTCTATAAGGAGGGGGAAAAATGAGAAAAGAAGCGCAGGAACGTAGAAACGAAATACTTGATGCAGCGGATGAGCTGTTCGGTCAAAAGGGCTTTGATCGCACAAGTACAAATGATATTCTCGAAAAGGTCGGAATTGCGCGAGGAACATTGTATTATCATTTCAAGTCGAAAGAGGACATTATGGACGCGCTAATTGAGCGATATAATGCCCAAATTTTAGGAGATGCTAAGGCAATTGCCGCAGATAAGAGCATATCCGTTAACGAGCGTATTGTCCGTGTTGTCATGGCACTAAATATAAGTGCCGGAAATGGCAAGGAAATTATTGATCATATACATAAGCCTCAGAACGCGCTTATGCATCGGAAAATACAGAAGGTTATCATGAACGGCCTTCCTCCAATCTTGACGGAAATAATCCGTGAGGGTATCGAACAGGGGTTATTCAGTACGCCGTATCCATATGAATGTATGGAAATGGTTGTGGCCTATACGAATACCGTTTTTGATGATGATCTGGTTGAAATGTCAAATGAAGAGCGTGCTTCACGTATTCCTGCTTTTGTATTCAACGTAGAAAGACTACTCGGTGTTGAAAACGGAAGTCTTACGTACATGATGAAGATGTTTGGCAGCGGAGATGAGAGTGGAAGAATTGGAAACGAAGAAGGTTAATTGAAAGGGATTATTCTTATTTGCTACGGTCTGGACAGCAGATTTCAGCAATAGGAAGCGAGGATGCATACTTTATTAAACTTAATGCCATTACAACATGTAGGAAGAAGCCTGTAATTTAAAGGCTCTTCCTTTTTTTGCATTTTATACTTGCAAACTTAAAAGTCATAGTGTAATATTCAACTAGTACACTATAACACGAGGTGTTGGCATTGAAAAAATTTGCAGGGTTATTCAAAAAGGAATGGGTGCTTTTTAGGACATGGCTATTTTTTGCGATTTTTGCAGGAATTATGTTGTCATTGGTGCTTCCATATTTAATAAAGCGATTTGTTGATGGCATGACAATACCGGAAAATCAGCTATCATTTGCACTCACAATGCTCGTGATTGTATTAGGCGGATTTTATTCGATATTACAATTTGTAGCTAGTATGCGACATGATTTAAAGTCCAAAGAAATATGGCTACACTCCACTAGTCCGATTACACAGCTTGTAGGTGTTAAAGTTATTTTTTCACTAATTGGATATGCTATCTTCAATTTAATTTTTATTATGATCGCAATGTACAATGTGAAAGATGAATTTGTAGCCAATTTTGGACAAATAGTATTATCACTAATACTTACTGTAGGATTTTCAGTCATTTTACAATGGATGATGCTTGTCATACTGCTATTATTTTTAGTATTTTATCTCCAAATGAAGCATTTTATTGGTCGCTTTGCCATTGTTATTATGATGGGTGCTTTTTTCTTCAGTATGAATTTATGGTATAAATTTACTGAAAGCCAGCTATATGCTTCTATTTTTCATCATATTGAAATGCCATTAGATTGGTTGGCACACTATTTACCAAAGGCAAAAGTATCGACTATTGAGATTATCTATAATCCGCTTTATGTTGTGGAGGAAGTAGTGATGATAATTTTGATCGTCATTCTATTTATCGTAGCGACGAAGTGGCTTGAAAAGGCGGTATTACGATGACAATCGACTTTTCACGTGATAAGCCCATATATAGCCAACTTGTAGATCGGATATGTGGAGATATTTTGAAAGGAAAGTTAGAGCTAGGGGATCGACTTCCTTCTGTTCGAGAATATGCAGTTGAAACAGGTGTTAATGTAAATACCGTACAACGCGTGTACAAGGAGTTAGAAGCCATGAATATAACGGAAACGAAACGAGGTCAAGGTACATTTATTACAACCAATGAAGAGCGAATTGTACTTTTACGAGAAGATATGAAAAACCAATTAGCTGAAAATTTTTTAACATCTATTGAAGCATTGGGATTTTCCAAAGAAGAGATGCTTGTCGTGTTAACCAAAAATCGTGGGGTGAAATAAATGTTACAGCTATCAAATGTTTCTTTTCGTTATATGAAAAAGCCGATTTTGCAAGATGTGTCTTTTTCCATTCCGGTTGGCAAAATCATTGGGCTTGTTGGAGAAAATGGGAGTGGCAAGTCGACACTTTTAAAAGTATTGTCGGGCTTATTACGTCCATCAAATGGTGAGGTCTTGCTAAATGGGACGCCTGTTACACGCAGAAGTGCGGATAAGATTGCTTATTTACCTGATACTGATTTATTTTTTGATTTCTACACAGGTGAGCAGCTTTTTCAGCACTATGCTTCTCAATTCGAAGATTTTTCATATGATAAGGCATGTATTGTTGCAGAGTTTTTAAACGTTGATAAAAATATGAAGCTAGGACAATTATCAAAGGGGAACCGTGGTCGAATGAAAATGGCCGCAACTCTTGGGCGAGAAGTACCCTTTTATTTAATGGATGAGCCATTTTCTGGTTTAGATCCAATTGTTCGTGAACAGCTTATTAAAGGGTTAATTCAATTTACAGATATTGAAAACCAAACAATACTGTTATCAACGCATGAATTATATGAGGTAGAACCTATTTTAGATCAAATCATTTTACTGCAAAATGGTTCGATTATTGCACATGAGGAAGTAGAGACGATTCGAGATGTTACGAATAAAGATGCTGTGCAATGGATGAAGACGTATTATAAGAAAGGATGAGATTAATGACAACACAACCAATAGTTCAATTGCAAAATTTATCAAAAACCATTCGTGGTAAGCAATTAATTCAGCAACTGAATATCGATTTATATCCAGGTCAAATCACTGGATTTTTAGGACCAAATGGCGCGGGGAAAACGACGACTATTCGTATGATGACGGGGCTTATGCATCCAACAGAGGGAACAGTCATTATTGATGGTCTTTCCTTACAGGAGAATTATGAAGAAGCGATTAGTAAGGTCGGCGTAATTGTAGAAAATCCAGAAATGTATAAATTTATGACGGGCTATAAAAACTTACTGCATTTTGCGCGTATGCATAAAAACGTTACAAAAGAGCGTATTGAAGAGGTGGTTAGACAGGTCGGCCTAGAGAAACGCATTCATGAAAAGGTATCGACTTATTCACTTGGGATGCGTCAGCGTTTAGGACTCGCTCAGGCACTACTTCATCGACCAAAATTTTTAATTTTAGATGAACCAACAAATGGTCTTGATCCAGCGGGTATTCGTGAGTTTCGTATGTATTTGCGTAAAATTGCAGCTGAGGATGGCGTATCGGTTTTTGTTTCTAGCCATTTATTATCCGAAATTGAATTAATGTGTGATCGAGTAGCTGTTATACAAAATGGTAAACTCATCGATATTCGTGATATTAATATTGAAACTTCTTCATTTTATTATATTGAAGCTGCACCAAAAGATGATGTTGCCATTCATCTACAAAAGTTCGATTATAACTTTACTGTAGAAAATAATGGTTTCGTAGTGGAAATAAAGAAAGAAGATATACCGAAGCTTATTACGCAATTTGTGAACGCAGAAATCCAATTATTCGCCGTACAACCACATCAAAAAACGTTAGAGGATCAATTCTTAGAAATGACAGGAGGTGGCCAAATTGCTGAAGCTAATTCAAAATGAATGGATGAAATTGTGGCATAAAAAAGGAACTTGGGCAATGGTCGCGCTATTAATTCTCGCTATTGTTGGTCCTGGTATTATGATGAAATACTATGAAACAAAGACTGCAGAGGATATAACGTGGCAGGAAAATGAACAACAGGTCATTAATAGTTATAAAGACATGTTGAAGGGTGACGATGTTTCAGAAGAAGATAAAAAAGACTTTGAAGAGCAAATTGCTATTTCTGAGTATCGATTAGCAAATGACGTGCCTTCTCAATCAGAGGGAAGCGTAGCAAGCTTTATGTCATTTGCAAGTAATATGCTATCTTTAGTAACATTGTTCACTGTAATTTTAGCAGCGAGTATCGTATCAAGTGAATTCTCAACAGGCACGATTAAAATGTTGTTAACACGTCCTATGTCACGGGCAAAAATATTAACTTCAAAATTACTGACAACTTTCGTATTTGGGCTCTTTTTGATTGCTGTCAATGTAGTAGTCAGCGCTCTAGTAGGGTTCATATTATTTGGTGGTGCATCGGGTGTTGAGTTAGAGATGATCAATGGTCAGGTAGTTGAAAAAGCGGTATGGAATGATTTGGCCTATCACTATTTACTTTCTGGCGGAGATTTTGTGATGTCGACATTGTTTGCTTTCTTAGTGGGCTCAGTTTTCCGTTCAAGCTCTTTAGCGATTGGTTTAACGATGTTCTTATCTTTTATGGGCGGAATGATTGTGATGTTCTTAAGCAAATATGAAATAGTTAAATATATTTGGCTAACACATTCAAATTTAACACAGTATGAAAGTGGTAATTTAATGATAGAAGGTATCACAATGCCATTCTCTCTTACAATTCTCGCGATCTATGCAGTTTTATTCTTAGCAATAAGCTATATGTCATTCATGAAACGTGATGTGACAGCATAAAAAAGACACGGTATGAAATCGACTTTCATACCGTGTTTTTCTAATTCTTAGATTCATCAAGGGCTACAAATGTTTAGAGATAATTTGCTGTAGCTTTGCTTGAATAGTTGGTAAGTCCTGTATCGTAATCGTTGTTCTAACATTGCTTTCGTCCATATCTAAAGCTTCAGAGAAGAAGCTACCAATACCTTTTACTTTTCGATCAATTTGCATGAGTAATTCTACTGAATGATTAGTTTGAGATAAAAAGACGATTTCAAGCTCATCTAAATGTCCTCTAAATTGCCCAGTTGGCACATATTCAAACTCTTGGATGAAGGGATAGTATCCACGGAATCGAGCTGGCGCCTGCTCACATTCAGCCTCGCGTAAACGGAATCCAAGTCCATTAATGGCATCGAGAATATGTGCTGCAAGCTCTGTAGGCTGGACACGAATATAATCTTTATCATGAGGGTCTACTGCGTTTTTAATATCAAGCCCTGTTTGAATCCATACTTGTGTTTTGCCCGCTGTAATAGGTGTTTCGAATGGCAATGTTAAAGAAAAGGGAATTACTTTCTTTTCACCAGCAGCAATCACAAATGGCTCCGTTACTTTAACTTTTTGTAGCGCTACGACTTCCGTATATTTATGGTCATTAGATTCTCGAATATAAGTAGTATTCACCGATAAAAAAATGGTATCGACTTGCTGCTCAACATTCCCACCTTGCACAACGATTTCACCACGCATAACTTCTCCCGCCTGGTATGTAGACTTTTCTAGCATTGTATCGACTGTTGCCGAGCCAATCCCAATACTTGCAAGTGCTTTGTTAAAAAAAGACATTTGTATTCCTCCTATTAACTTTAATAATTATACATACGAAAATTTTTGGAAAAGGTTTCAAGATGTAAAAAAGTTTCGTCTTCATAACTGAAAACAAGAGAGGCATATTTATCCGTCACCATAAAAAAATACCGAAAAGGCACTAGAAGTAGATTCTATCGACGTTTACAAGATGAATTGCATAAGTAATGGAAATTGAAAATTCAGAAAAACATTTATTTTTCGCAGGATGAAGATTATAATAGACAGTAAATAAATTGGTATAGACAACTAGACCAAAAGAGGGAGGCATAAAAATGTTAGCTTTCTTACAAAAAATCGGTAAGTCGTTAATGTTTCCAATCGCTACGTTACCGGCAGCTGCATTACTATTACGTTTAGGCTCTGGTGATATGCTTGGGGCAGTTCCAAATGACATAGTCCAGTATATTGCGAGTATTATGGCGGCTTCAGGCAATGCTATTTTAGGAAATCTAGCTATTATTTTTGCAATTGGTATTGCAATGGGCCTAGCACATGATAATAGCGGTGGTGCTGCGTTAGCAGGTGCCATTGCACATCTTGTATTAGTCGCAGTATTAGGGGCCGTTAATGAAGACTTAAATATGGGTGTATTTGGCGGTATTATTGGAGGTATTACTGCAGGTTTACTATATAACAAATTCTATAATGTTAAATTTCCAGAATGGCTATCATTCTTCGGAGGACGGCGTTTTGTGCCAATCATAACATCCATTACAATGGCGGTTTTAGCTAGTGTTTTAGCTATAGTATGGGGACCGATTCAAGGGGGTATCGATGCAGTAGGGAACTGGTTAATCGGTGCAGGATCGCTTGGAGTTGGAATGTATGGTTTCTTAAATAGACTATTAATTCCAGTCGGTCTACATCATGTTGTGAATACAGTGATATGGTTTGACTTTGGGGAATTTACAAATGCTGCTGGCGAACTTATCAAAGGGGATATCAATCGCTTCTTAGCAGGTGACCCGTCAGCAGGCCATTTCCAAGCTGGTTTCTTCCCAATCATGATGTTTGGTTTACCAGCTGCTTGTCTTGCTATGTACTTTGCCGCGAAAAAGGACAAACGGGCAGCAGTTGGTGGTATGTTCGTTTCCATCGCTTTAACAGCATTCTTAACGGGTGTAACAGAACCTATTGAATTTACATTTATGTTCTTATCACCAATACTTTACGCGATCCATGCAGTATTAACAGGTATTTCACTTGCCGTTTCATATATTGTCGGATTCCGTGATGGTTTCGGTTTTTCGGCAGGCTTAATTGACTATCTTTTAAACTTTGGATTAGCTGATAGACCATGGCTATTAATTCCATTGGGATTAGGTTTTGGGGCTATTTACTTTGTCATTTTTTATTTCTTAATCAAGAAATTAGATTTAAAAACACCTGGTCGTGAAGACGAAGAGGAAGAAGGGGCGGAAATTGATTCAGCTATAGCTAATGATTTAGATTTACGTGCTTATAAAACAATTGAAGCACTAGGTGGACTAGATAATATCAAACAAGTTGATTACTGCACAACACGTCTAAGAATGACAGTAATTGATGCGGGGCAGGTGGATGAAAAAACTTTAAAGCAAACGGGTGCACGTGGTGTAATGCGTATTAGTAAGACGAATGTACAAGTTATTGTCGGTACATCCGTAGAGTTTTTAGCAGAAGCTATGAAAGATCGCCTGAAAAAAGGTAATCCCGCTCCTGCGAATGTGTCTTTACAGAAAGGTGTGTCTATTATAGGAGAGACAGAAGCAACAATTTCTCCAGATGATTTTGAAATGCCGATGACAGGTGATTTAATTCCGTTATCTGAAGTGCCCGATGAAGCCTTTTCATCAGGAATGATGGGCCCCGGTTTTGGTATTCATCCGAAAGATGGTACAGTTCATGCACCGTTTGATGGACAAGTAGTGATGATTTTCCCAACAAAGCATGCGATAGGGTTAAAATCTGAAACAGGTGTAGAAATATTAATTCATGTCGGTTTAGATACTGTCAACTTAGATGGTGAAGGATTTGAAACGTTGGTTACAGATGGTCAAGTCATTCAATGCGGCGATCCGTTATTAATAGTAGACTTAGAGACTATTAAAGACAAAGTGCCTTCTACCATTACACCAGTTGTTTTCACAAGTTTAGTTGGACAAGAAGTAACACTTAATAAATCAGGTTTCCAACGAGCAGGTTCTACTAATATTATTTCGATTAATAAATAGCAAACAGCCTAAAAGAGGGGGAATAAGGAATTGAAATTGGAACGTTTTTCTTCAAAAGAAGATGTATACACGCGTGCAGTAGATATTATAGTAAAAGCTAAACAAAGCGGTGCTACAACGTTCGGTCTAGCTACAGGTGGTACGATGGAACCGCTGTATGCTAAAATCCGTGAAATCGATGTTGATTTTTCCAATTGTATTAGCTTTAATTTAGACGAATATGTTGGACTATGTGCTAAACATGAACAAAGCTATGCATGTTATATGGATCAACATTTATTTCGTCATAAACCATTTAAAGAATCCTATTTACCGAATGGTTTAGCTGATCATCCAGCAGAGGAAGCGGCACGCTATGAATCTTTATTACAGCAGCATACAGTAGATTTCCAATTGCTTGGCATCGGACAAAACGGTCATATCGGTTTCAATGAACCAGGTACGTCATTTGATTCTTTCACACATCTTGTGACGCTTGCACAATCAACTCGCCAAGCAAATGCACGCTTCTTTGAATCAATCGATGAAGTTCCAACCCAAGCATTGACGATGGGGATTCAATCCATTATGCGCGCAAAGTGTATTTTGTTAATCGCTGTCGGAGAAGCTAAACGTGATGTATTAGAACGTGTGCTTATGTCTGAATATACAGAAGATGTACCAGCAAGTGTTTTATCGAAACATCCAAATGTTATTATTCTAACGGACTTGCAAGAAAAGGAGAATTCACACAAGTAGCAGCAGTAACACCGTTCACTTCTTCCATAGAGTGAAGCTGTTCACTAAACGTTTTAGACGATGAGATAAGATAAAAAAGTAGTTGAAGATACAAGTAAATGTAGAGCTTCAACTACTTTTTTTGCTTAGATTTTCTGATATAAAATAAAATAAATCGACAAACGGACGGTTAATGCTTTGTTGAAAAAAGACATAAAAAGGTTTCAAGACGTAAATAGATTTCGATATAATGAATGAAAAACTAGAGAGGCCTATTTATGGAAACAGAATGGTTACGAACTTTTATTGTTGCTGCGAAAACAGAGAATTTTCGTGAGACGGCAGAACAACGTTTTATTACGCAATCGACAGTATCGAAGCATATGCAGCATCTAGAAAAAGAACTTCAAACAACACTTTTTGAAAGACAGGGTAAGCAGGTGAAATTAAATCATATTGGTGCCCATTTTTTACTACAAGCAGAGAAAATGATTGCAACAATTGATGAAGGATTACAAAATACGGCGTCTTTTATGGATGGGTATACGTCTCAGTTAACAATTGGTGTTGCACCTCAAATCGCCAATTCCAAATTACCAGTAATCATTCACACATTTCAGCAGCAAAGACCTTCCATTCAAATCACGATTGAACTGTTAAAATCCAATGAAATCGGAGAAGCGGTATATGCAGGCGTAGTAGATATCGGTTTATCAAAATTGACATCGACTCGAGACATTCTAGCAGTCGTTCTCGCACAGGAACCACTTCAATTAATTGCTCCGATGTCAAAAAGAGCGACAGATGCACGGACTCTTTTACAGCAGGAAATTATTTTAACACATGAATACGCACCTTACTGGCAAGACATACAACAAGTATTGCAACAATTCCCAAGCTATAAAAGCATGCATATCAATCAAACAGAGGTCATCAAAAACTTTGTCAAACAAGGATTAGGTATCGCTTTTTTACCAAAGAGTGTGATCGAGGCAGAATTTCAGCAGCAATTGCTTCATAGCTATTCGGTACAGGAGTTTTCCCATATTGTATCGAACACTTATTTTTTATCAAAATATTTGTCAGCGGATATTGAGGCATTCTTAGCCGTTTGCCATTCCGTCTACAATGGGGCGACTTTAGACTAGCGTGTCTAAATTCTTAAGGAGCTTTTTTACTAAGTCATCATTTGGTCAAAGTTTTTCTTCAAACAACATTGTCAAGCAAATCTGCATCATTTATTCATATATTCCTTTTATACTAGATCAATCGGAAAGTTATATAATTAAAAATAGAAGGTGTTTTTAGATGTATAGTATGATGTCGAACATAAGCGAGTTTATAAGCGGACCTATTTCAATATTTTTAAATTCCTATGAACATTCTCCGTTCATTATGGCCATTCTACTTGGATTAATAGGCGCATTAGCACCTTGTCAGTTAACGGGGAATATAAGTGCTATCACTTTTTATGGGAATCGAGCAATTCAAATGAAAAGTAATTGGCAAGAAATTATGTTTTTTATACTGGGGAAAGTCGTGGTATTTAGTTTTATCGGCTTTTTCGCTTGGTTATTTGGACAGTCCTTTGAAACGAAGATGACTAAGTATTTTCCTATTTTTCGTCAAGCGCTTGGTCCGATACTGCTGATCACAGGACTCGTGTTGATTGGCATTTTAAAACTAAAATTTCTGAATCGAATTCCCTCGTTTATTCCGACTGTTTTAAAAGAGGGGAAAGTTGGCTCCTTTCTGATGGGTGCTAGTTTTTCCATTGCGTTTTGTCCTACGATGTTTGTTCTGTTCTTTGTTTGGTTAATGCCGATAGTCGCTACATCTTCCTACGGGTTAGTTTTACCGGCAATTTTTGGTGTGACAACCTCTGTGCCACTTCTGGTAATGCTGGGGCTTATTCATTTATTTGATGCAAAAAGGCTCATTATGCGGACAAGCATGAAAATGGGGAGAGTGATTCAGATGGTTGCGGGCGTTATATTAATCATTTTAGGTATTACTGATACGATTACATACTGGAGATTGTAATAAAGAGGGAGGAGTTAAAAAATGCTGTCAAATTTGAATAGATTATAATAGAGCTCAAAATATAAATGTAGAAAGTGTGAAAAAAATGATTAGTGCAACATTATTATTTATCCTCGCAGGAATAGGCGAAATTGGAGGCGGCTATCTAATTTGGCTGTGGTTAAGAGAAGGTAAACCATTTTATTGGGGTATTATAGGTGGTATTGCGTTAGCTTTATACGGGGTTGTCGCAACTTTTCAATCCTTCCCAACCTTTGGAAGGGTTTATGCAGCCTACGGAGGTGTCTTTATTGTTCTTTCTATTTTATGGGGTTGGGGAATAGACGGCAAAAAACCCGATGTCTTGGACTGGGTTGGAGCAGGCATTTGTTTAATTGGCGTAATGGTTATTTTATACCCTCGTTCATAACAAGGAAAAAGGTTACCTTAAAGAAAGTAACCTTTTTTTCTTGTTATTTTTTATAGTTTCACTTTATAGCAACAAATCGTAATCGCCAATAATCAGCAATCCATTGATCATCCTGATAAGACATAGGCTTTAGTAATTCTTCACATTTTGCATAGATCTGTTCTTTTTCAGCTTCTGATAAATGTTGGAGCATATTATGGCTGAACATCACTAGCCAATTACGTAGCCCATCGTCACCTTGAAGTGGGGTTGGGCGTTCATATAGCGTAATCATTTCAACCGTAAAACCAGCATCTTCTAATTTCGACTGGTATTCTTCTAAAGTAGGGAAGTACCATGGGAAATATTCCTCTATATAAGACAGATTTAATTCCTTCATACTTTTTTGTAATGCCCATACAATAGAAGCAATATTACCGTGTCCACCCATTTCAGCAACGAACCGGCCACCTTGTTTAAGGGAGTTGTAAATATTTTGAATGACTTGATCTTGCTGCTTCATCCAATGGAGTGCAGCGTTTGAGAAGACGGCATTAAATTGATTTGTTATGTGAAGTGCGGCAGCATCCAGTGTGTAAAACTGAATGTCTGGATATTTTTGCTGTGCAGCGATCATCATGTCGTGGGAGGCATCTATCCCTTGCACATTGGCACCAAGTTCTGCAATATCACGTGCTAAATCACCTGTGCCACAACCAACATCTAAAATTTCTTCATTTTCTTGAGGGGCAAGTAAGTCCACTAAGCTTCCTCCAAATTTTGAAACAAAGTCATGCTTTTGATCATATAAATTAGCATTCCATGTTGTTGTCATTTCTCTCCATCTCCTTTGTTTGAGCATAACAGAGGGTTTAGGTGAACAGAAATGCGGAAAATGATCAGTTTTGATTCCACATTGGAATATAGAAGGGGACAGGCTTTGTACGGTAGCGCCATGATCGTTTACCTGCATTGGCTCCTTAATTAAATAGTCAATTCCGTTTCAAGAAAAGTTGCTACATCATTCCAATCTTCTATTGGAGAACTTTTTTCATATTCAAAAGTGCCAAAATTCACATTAGCATCTGGTTCATCTTCATAAAGTGAAAATTCTCGTATTAACTCGCCATTTTCTATTACTAGTAGCTCTGCATTAAAATCCTCATCGTAGTATGCATAAGTAACAGAATGATCCATTGCAAGTTCCAGCCAAGATTCATTTGTTAAACCAAAGAACGCTTCTCCTTCTAAGTCTACAAAATATGTCCATCCATCTTCATGTTCTGCAATATGTACTGATTGATCAATTTCCTCATCGATCCAATCGCAATATCTTTTTTTAGCATCTTCTAATGGTAAATTCATTTTAAAACAACATGTTCTCATTTCTATTTATCACCTCAATTTCAAATACGGCTACTATTAATTTACCGTTTAACATGAAAGATACTCAACAAAAAAAGGTAGCTGACGTTCTCATCAGCTACCAATCTTATTTTTCAAGCTTCGTTAATGTTTTACCAGTCCAACCAAAGATGATTGTTAAAATTGGTCCGAGTAGACAGAAGAAGGTATATGGCAGGTAAGAAGTAGTTGGTATATCTAGTACACTAGCAATAAAAATACCGCAAACACTCCACGGAACAAGAGGGTTGACTACAGTACCTGCGTCCTCCATGACACGAGATAGATTTTTAGGGGCAAGTCCAACCTTCTCAAATTGTGCTTTAAATGCTTCCCCAGTAAGAAGGATGGATAAATATTGCTCACCAATTAATGTGTTGACACCAATTCCTGTAATGGCAGCGCCTGTAATAACAGAGCCAGCACTTTTAAAGAAACCTTCCACCTTCGATAAAATACTTTGAATAATGCCAAGCGTAAATAATAGACCACCCATTGTTAATGCTAATAAAACTAAGGCAATTGTAAAGAGCATACTGTTCATACCACCACGTGTCAGTAATGCATCTACGTCTTTATTACCAGTATTAGAGACATAGCCATCAAAAAGCATTTTGAATACATTCGACAGTGCAATCGGTTCTTGTATGTAGGCAATTCCAACACCAATAATTGAAACGACTGCAAGTGTAATTAGTGCGGGTGCTTTATAAAATGTCATAATAACGAGAACAACAATTGGTAATAATGTATACCAATGAACAAGTCCAGTTGACAGTAATCCCTCTTTAAATTGCTCAACTGTGTCAAATGAAGTATCTGCTCCTGTTGGCGATAATATTGCATAAAGAACAAATGATATTAAGAAAGCAGGAATCGTTGTCCAACCCATATTTTTAATATGCTCGAAAAGGTCTACGCCAACTGTACCAGATGCAAGATTTGTTGTATCTGATAGCGGAGACATCTTATCTCCAAAGAAAGCTCCGGACACAATCGCACCGGCTGTTATAGCTAAAGAGATGTCCATTGCACCTGCAATCCCCATAAAAGCAACGCCCACAGTCGCAACTGTTGTTAATGAACTACCAACAGAAATACCAACGATACTACAAATCAAAAATACGATGGCAAAGAAAAAGCTTGGTGAAACCGTTAAGAAACCGTAGTAGATAAGCGTTGGGATTGTGCCACCCATAATCCAGCTTGAAATTAAAATACCAATAAAGAAGAAAATAAAAACAGCTCCAAGACCAGCACTTGCACCTGCCACCATACCAGCTTCAAGCTCACGAAAAGGAACTTTTTTTAGTAATCCATAGGCAATTAAAAGCGAAATGACAAGTAAAATAGGTATATGGGGTGTCGCTTGTAGATACCCAATACTGAACGCCATCGTGGCAATAATTAATAATATAATGAAGCTTGCCTCGATAAATCGAGGGTTACTTTTTGCTTCAATTCGAAACATGTTAATCCTCCTAACAGTCACTTCTCCGCTTCAATGCGGTGAAGCCCAAAAGTATTATAGCATGCACATAAATTTTGTCAATTGATTGAAAATTACGTTAGTTCAATTAGTATGGTCCCAAACTTTCTTGAAAACCGTATAAGTTGCAACTAGGAAGAGCATAACAAGCGATAGAGGCTTTAAAATAGCTGGTGAAACAAGGTGTATGGTGTATGCACCAATGAACGAGTAAAGAAAATTATTATTTACGTAATCTTTTTAAAGTCAACCTTACCTGCAAGTAAAAATGTTAGCCATTTTTTTGTCATAACACGACGAATGGCAATAAGTAACAATGAAGACTCGACATATTTATGTAAAAATCGTTTACAATTCCTTAACATTTGTAACGGTGAAAAAATTGAAGAGAAAAAAGTTTTTTCAAGTATTTTTATAAAAATAAAAGAAAAAACGGTAATATTTAAAGAAAATATGGTGATTTTTATTATTAGGTTACCAACGTTTTCAACTTGAAAAAGTACTTAAAAATAAATGTGTCGAATTTTATATTACATTTTTGTAAATTCAACTCGTTTATGTTTAAAAATATGTAGAATTGTGTAAAGGTTTTGTTATGATGATTGCAGAAATCCACTATATTCTTTCAACAGGAGGAACATTATGTTCAACTCAAACAAGCAAGATCCATTTTTTAAGGCGTTATTAAACATTTCTAAAAATGTTAATGAAGGCATCTACTATGCACATAATGCACGTATACAAGATATAGATGCGCTGAAAGAGATCGCAGATACAATGAAACAATATGAAAAAAGTGGAGATAAATTGATTCATGAGCTGATCGTCATGCTGAATAAATCATTTATGACGCCTATCGAGCGCGAGGATATTTTAGCTCTTGCTAATAAATTAGATGATGTCATTGACGGCATGGAAGGCTGTATTGCTCACTTTGATATGTATAATTTAACTGAAGTGACAGAGCCGATGCGTCAATTCCTAACATATATTGCGAAAAGTACAGATGAAATGGTACAAGCAATGGAGCTATTAAATAGTAGAAAGCTTGTGGAAATGCGGAAACATGCGATTCAAATTAAGGATTATGAGCGTGAATGTGATGAAATTTTCCGTTCTTCAATGAAGCAATTATTTATCCAGGAAAAAGATCCAATGCGTATCATCGTGTTCAAAGATATTTACGAACAATTTGAAGATATTGCAGACTACTGTCAAACAGTAGCAAATACAATTGAAACAATAATTATGCGTAACGCGTAAGATGGAGTGTACGAAATGGATACGATATTACTAATAACAATATTAATCGTTATATTCGCACTTGTGTTCGATTTTATTAACGGTTTCCATGATACAGCCAACGCGATCGCAACTTCTGTATCAACAAGAGCTTTGAAGCCGCGAACAGCAGTATATTTGGCTGCGGGTATGAACTTCATCGGAGCTATTACATTTGTAGGGGTAGCGAAAGCATTAACAAAGGATATTGTTGACCCATACAGCTTGAATGCTTTTGATGGAGATACTACAGGTTCTGTCGTTATTTTAGCGGCATTATTTTCAGCAATCACTTGGAATTTAGTAACGTGGTACTTTGGAATTCCGTCTAGTTCATCGCATACATTGATTGGTTCTGTGGCAGGGGCTGCCATTGCAGCGGCAGGCTTTGATGCTTTGAACTATAGCGGCTTTATAAAAATCCTTCAAGCGCTTCTTTTCTCACCAATAATTGCGTTTGCAGCTGGTTTCTTAATGATGTCTTTATTTAAAGTTATATTCAAGGATATGAATTTATATCGAACGAATAAAGGTTTCCGGACGATGCAAATTGGTACAGCGGCTTTACAATCATTTACTCACGGTACTAATGATGCGCAAAAGGCGATGGGGATTATAACGCTCGCTTTAATTGCGGGAGGCTTGCATCAAGGTGACGACATTCCTTTCTGGGTACGTTTTGCAGCAGCATGTGCGATGGGTCTTGGTACATCGGTAGGTGGTTATAAAATCATCAAAACAGTTGGTGGTAAGATTATGAAAATTCGTCCAGTAAATGGGGTTGCAGCTGACCTTGCTTCAGCATCTATCATTTTTGGAGCGACATTAATTCACTTACCAGTTTCTACAACACATGTTATTTCTTCATCCATCATGGGGGTAGGAACAGCACATCGTGTAAAAGGTGTTAAATGGGGCATGGCACGAAAAATTGTGACAACATGGGTGATCACAATGCCAATTTCTGCAGTCATGGCAGGAGCTATTTATTATTTCTTAAGTTTATTTTTCTAACAATGAAAGGGAATGCACAATTTGCGTGCATTCCCTTTTTTGATTTTATTTAGTGATAGAGACGAGCAGAGTGGGACGGGAAGATATGGCGAAGTGATGGAAAGGCTGAGCAGAACGACGGATAGAAAAGAAGGCGACGGAAAGTTCAGGCAGAACGACGGAAAGAAAGGGCAGAGTGACGGAAAGAAAGGACGAAGCGACGGATAGCTCGAACAGAACGCCGGATAGAAAAGCAGGCGACGGAAAGTTCAGGCAGAACGACGGAAAGAAAGGGCAGAGTGACGGAAAGAAAGGACGAAGCGACGGATAGCTCGAACAGAACGTCGGATAGAAAAGAAGGCGACGGAAAGGCCAGGCAGAACGACGGAAAGAAAAGCCGAAGCGACGGATAGCTCGAGCATAACGACGGATAGAAAAGAAATCGACGGAAAGTTCAGGCATAACGACGGAAAGAAAGAACGAAGCGACGGATAGCTCGAACAGAACGACGGATAGAAAAGAAGGCGACGGAAAGTTCAGGTAGAATGACGGAAAGAAAGGGCAGAGTGACGGAAAGAAAAGCCGAAGCGACGGATAGCTCGAGCATAACGACGGATAGAAAAGAAGGCGACGGAAAGTTCAGGTGGAACGACGGAAAGAAAGGGCAGAGTGACGGAAAGAAAGGACGAATCGACGGATAGCTCGAACAGAACGACGGAAAGAAAAGACAAAACGACGGATAGCTCGCTCCGCTCAACGGATAGCCATATCGAATCGACGGATAGCAGAATCTGTGGTAATTATAAAGAAAGTGTAAAGTTCGGATAAAAAGACTTTTTACATAGTAAGGTTAGTACAGGAGGAAAACAGATGAGAGAAAAGCTATTACTGATTGAGGATGATACGGCGATTGGACGTATTGTAAAGGATACGCTTGAACAAGAGGGTTACCAAGTTACTTGGGCAACGACAGGGCTTGAAGGACTATCAGATTTTCAAGCAAATACATTCGATTTAGTGTTAGTCGATTGGATGTTACCTGAGATGGATGGTCTAACTGTTTGCCAAAATATTCGCTGGCAAAGTGATATGCCAATTTTAATGATGAGTGCGCGTAAGGAAGAGGCAGATAAGGTTGAGGGCTTGCAGGGCGCTGATGATTATATAGCAAAACCGTTTAGCTTAGAGGAGCTAAAGGCACGTGTAGCCTCTCACTTACGTCGCTGGAAACGTTATAACAAAAAGGAAATATCAGAAGATGTTACATCCTTTGCACACGGCTTAAAGATTGATTGGCAAAAGGAAACAGTGCGCCTTAATGAAGAAGAGCTTGCCTTAACACAGAAGGAATTTGCACTATTAAAACTACTGGCGAAAAATCCAAGCCAAACTTTTTCAAAAGAAGAGCTCTATCAGCATATTTGGCAACAGGCAAGCGTAGTTGAAACACATACAGTCACTGTACATATAAAGGCGCTACGAGAAAAGCTAAAAGACCCAGTCAAAACGCCGTATTATATACAAACAGTATGGGGCAAGGGTTACTGCTTTATTGGGGAACCGCTATGAAAATTAAAACTTGGTTACTCATCACTTTTTTTATCGTGATGATTTTACCTATAGCTGGTGCATATGGCCTTTATGTGTGGATTAACGCCTATTATCAAGATAAAAACTTTAGTGAGTATATCGAAAAGTGGACAGAACTTAATCAGGTAAAATCTGTACTCAACAATCCTGTGTATTATAAAAAAAATGCAGATATAAAAGATATTGAAGTACTAACCAATGATCAGTTAGCCATTACACTGTATTCGAAATCTGGCTATGTTTTGTATTCCTCAAATCCATTGAATTCGGGATTTGTATCGAAAGACCGTATATTTAAAGATTTATACGATTTAAAGCAAAGGTACAATGCCTTTACGTATAAAGAACCTGTTTATCAAGATGAGGAATTGCTTGGGGTATATGAAATTCAATTAGTTAGGACGGATTGGGTAAAAGGCGTAGAAAGTCGTTCTTGGCTTGTAATAGCTGGCTCTATATTATTATTTCTCCTAATTTATTTTGCAGTAATGATGCTGCTTAACCGTAAATTAAATCGGCCGTTGCATGAATTGATGCGGCAAATGCGAGCTTTTGCAAAGGGAGAGCATGCGGAATCGAATTTAGGGGTAAGAAAAGATGAAATTGGGGAGCTTGCTCAAACCTTTCTTGCTATGCAGGATGAAATAGAAACTGCGCGCGCTCACTTAAAAGCTGAACAACAGCAAAAGGAGCTAATGATTGCTAGCATTTCCCATGATTTAAAAACACCTCTTACAGCTATTCAAGCATATGCAGAATCTTTGCAAGGCGAGGCGTTATTAGAGGAACAGCAAGTCGAGTACCGACAGATTATTTTAACGAAGGCTGACATAATGAAGCAGATGTTAGAGGATTTACTAATGTACACTTTATTGCAATCTACAAGCTATCATTTAGAGCTAGTTGAAGTAGATGGGGAAGAATTTTTTGAAATGGCACTGTCGGATTACGAGCATCTATGTGAGAATGAAGGATTTACGCTTTCAGTTACTTGTGACATAGAGGGGATCTATGCAGTACATCCGAAGCAGCTTCAACGTGTGATCGACAATTTAATAAGTAATGCTTGGCGCTATGGGGAAATAGGTACAACGATAGGTTTAGCAGCTGTAAATGTAGGGAATTGTCCTATATGGTGCTTTGATTTTGTAGTACCAGCACTGGCAAAGCAAGATGGCATGTATATTATTGTGCAAAATAGCGGGCAAGGTGTAAATAAAGAAAATATTGAGAAGTTATTTGAGCCGATGTACCAAGCAGATACAGCGCGAACGAAGGCTGGGGAGCGAGGCACTGGACTAGGCTTAAATATTGCAAAACAAATAATAGAAAAGCATGGTGGGACAGTAGAGCTTATATCTAAAGAAGGCTATGGCACAGCTGTATTATGCTGGTTGCCACCATTTAAAGGAGAAATATGATCATGAATTGGAAAAAATCATTACGTGCAGCAAGTTTAGTTGCCGTACTAACATTTAGCTTGGTAGGTTGTAACACCGAGGCATCGTATTCACCACAGGAAATTATTGATCAAGCGTTGCAGGAAACGAAAGAACCACTTACTTACTACGGTGAATACACAATGGATATGGGCGAGGCTGGTGGAAAAGCTCAAATCAAAGAGTGGACGAAAGATGGGAAACGACGTATTGAGATCATAGGTGAAAATGGAGAGAACAGCATTTCAGTCAACGATGGTTCACAAATTATTACGTATGATGTCAAAGCAAATAAAGCTTTAAAGATGGATATTTCTAAGGATGCATTGAACACGTTTCCGTCACCTAGAGAGCAGGCAGAAGCGTTGTTTAATTTAGTAAAAGATACGCATGATATATCGATTGCAGGCGAAGAGAAAATTGCTGGAAGAGATACTTACAAACTTGTAGCGAAAGTCAAAAAAGATGATACTTTATTTGGCGATATGGAAGTTTGGGTTGATAAAAAAACATGGCTGACATTAAAAATGACAATGAACAGCGCAGGCAATAAAACAACGACTGAATATACAAAAATGGATGAAAGTGCAAAAATTGATGATACACAATTTACAATTGATTTACCAAAGGATGTAAAAGTGGAAGAAATAACTGTCGAAGAACCTGAATCAGTGACACTGGATGTAGTGAAAGAACAGCTAGGTGAATTTTTAATGGTGCCAGAAGAAAATGGTATTACTTTAGAGGAGATTTTATTAGATAAAGGGCTAGAAGATCGACCAGAGTACACTTTCAATTATGTAAAGAATGGTCAACAAGAAATTTCAGTAACGGTTTTTAAAGCGAATAGTAGTGTTACTGAGGAAGAGCCTATTTTTGGTGAAAAAGAAATGGACATCCGAGGTCAAAAAGGTACTGTCATGGACGAGAGTAAATTCCGTTATATTGGCTGGCAAGAAAAGGGCTATCAATATGGCATTATGATGGTAAACCCAGAGCTAACAATTGAAGACCTTGCCGCTTATGCAAAACAAATGACCGTCGTAAAGTGAGGTGAATTGTATGGAGAGGAATGAATTTATAAAATGTCTCGCGTTGTTTTTATTTAGTACAGCTTTTTTATATGGTGTAGGTGAAACATATGACGTTTCATGGCTGCAATTTCATTTCTTTGGACAATACAATGAAGAAGGGTTTTATTTTAACTTTAGTTCTTTAATCCCTATACTTGGTGGCATACTGATTGTGGCATTATATGAAACGATGATAAAGCGACTTATTTAACTTCTTTTAGCGGGTGTTCAATCATCCGCTGAAAGAAGTTAATGCCTCCGGACGCATATGCCGGGGCATAATTGATTACGATTAGAAAATCCATACAAGTGTGGATTTTCTTTTTTTATGTTTATTTAAATTAATGTTATAATATGTAAAAACTTCAAGGGAGGGTTGTAAATGGCTTGTGAGAGAGTAGAAACCGAATATTTTACTTTGCATACTCTAGATGACGGTGTATTTGCTGCCATTGCTAAACCAGGTAAAGGTGCTTGGAGTAATGCAGGAATAGTTGATTTAGGTGAAGAGCTTCTTGTTTTTGACTCATTAAGTACGCCTTCTGCTGGGAAAGAGTTAAGACGCCAAGCGGAAAGTTTAACTGGTAAGAAGGTAAAGTACTTGATTAATAGTCACTATCATGGAGATCACGTTTTTGGGAATCAAGTATTTTTGGATACAACGATTATTTCAACATATGACACACAGAAATTGTGTAATGAAAAAAATAATATTGAGGATTTAGAGAAAGAAGAGAAGGAAATGAAGCAATATCTTCTTCAGCTAAAAAATCAAATTGATTCAACAGAAGACAACAATTTAAAAGCAAGTCTAATCAACCAATATCAAGAAATGTCGAAAGTGTTGGATGATTTATCGCAATTACAAATTGTGTTACCATCCTTGTTATTTGAAGAAAAATTGACCATCAATGGTGCCGAACGAATGGTGGAATTATACTGTTTAGGCGGGGGACATTCACCGAATGATACATTTATGTACCTACCAAAAGAAAAGATAGCTTTTATGGGTGATATAGCGACAGAAGACTTGCATGTACCGATTGATAACCCTGTGGAATTTTTGTCTATTTTACAGCAAGTTAATCAAATGGATATAGATACAATTGTACCTGGTCATGGAAGCGTTACGAATATGGCTTTGTGTAATACATTAATCGATTACTTATCTTTTTTGACTCAAAGCTCAAAAGAGGCGATTCAACGAAAATTGCCAGTAGAAGATTTTATTTCTGCATTTGAAATCCCTAAAAAGTATAAAGAATGGAAGGGTGTAAACGGTATTAAAAAGAATCTTAAAACGATCTACACGTACCTTCAAAAAAACTAAAAAATCCACTGTTCAAAACGTGGATTTTTTTACGTCAGCGGAATAAACCCGCCCGCATCGCTGATAAAGGAACCAAAATCGCTGATAAATCCGCCCGCATCGCTGATAAAGGAACCAAAATCGCTGATAAATCCGCCCGCATCGCTGATAAATGAACCAAAATCGCTGATAAATCCGCCCGCATCGCTGATAAATGAACCAAAATCGCTGATAAATCCGCCCGCATCGCTGATAAAGGAAACAAAATCGCTGATAAACCCGCTCGCATCGCTGATAAATGAACCAAAATCGCTGATAAAAGTGTTCGCATCGCTGATAAAGGTAATAAAATCGCTGATAAAAGCGTCTGCATCGCTGATAAAAGAAACAAAATCGCTGATAAACCCGCTCGCATCGCTGATAAAGGAACCAAAATCGCTGATAAATCTGCTCGCATCGCTGATAAAGGAACCAAAATCGCTGATAAACCTGTTCACACCGCTGATCAATCTATCAAAACCGCTGATTTAAGCGATTTGCTGTAAATGAGTTTTAGTAAAGGCTTCTTCATATTTTAATCCATAGCCTAGTGCACGATCTAAAAAGATATGGGCCAGCCAAATTATAGAGACCATTAGCAGCGGTGTCGATACAGTGACAAAGCCTAAAACCAAGAGAATGGCTGGCATAACTAAACTATGACCAATATTGTAAAATAAAGCACCAACCTTTGTGTTGACCATGTAGCCTAACATGCTTATATCAGGTAGTAATAAAAACAAGACAAAATATACGAACGAAAAGTCAAAATGCCAGTAGAAAAATACAGTTACTAAAAACGCTATTACATATTCTAAAGAAATAATTTTACGTAGTTTCATAATGACCACGACCTTCCTGTAATTTTTTATACATATCCTCGATAAGTGAACCGATCACCAGTTTATTTTCCGCATATTTTCCTTCAGCTAATAATGTTCGAGTGAGCTGTAAGGATTGTAATGCCTGCTGATAAAACAGCAATTGTTGTTCAATGTGAGTGATCTTGCTAGAGAAGAGCTGTACCGTTTCTTGATTGCAGGAATCTGAAACAGGCTTTTGCTCTAGAGAAAGTAGTTGTTTGATTTCTTGTAATGTAAAGCCAAGCTGCCTTAATACTAGAATAAATTTAATTGTATGTTCACACGTGACATCATACACTCGATAGCCATTGTCCTGTTTATTTGGATGTAGTAATCCTTCTTTTTCATAGTAACGCACGGTATCAGTAGATACATGATACTTAGTTGCAAACTGCTTGATTTGCATATGAACACCTCCTAAATTTATCCTAACATTGGAGTATGCTCCAAGGTCAAGGTTTTATTTTAAATTTTGTGAAAAGAAGTGAAACGGTCGTTTAATGGAAGAGTGAAAGGCGATAGAAGGTATTGAAGAATCTTTGCAAGTCTCTATAAGAAGGGGGCTTGTTTTTAGTTGTCAGGAAATTTTAGTTTTTGTACGGTCATAAAAATACGAGTCTATTTACATATGCTAAAAAATTTTTATCGGGAGAAATTGATCCTTATATCTTATTTTTAGGTAAAATTTGCTTATTAAATTGAAAATAATGTGCCAGAAGAATTGTAATATTTTACACATGAAGATAGTATTAAAGAAGTGAGGGTTAATATGAGGGGGCGCGGTATGAACACACAAGAATTTGAAGAATTATGGATTACGCTAAATGAATTATATAATGCGAATCGCTTTTTAGAATATATAGAATTAAGTAGCGCCGCAATTGAAAGTGCCATTGAGCTTGGTATGTATAAAGAAGCAATCCTTTTATTACGTTATCGCTGTGCAAGCTATTTTCAAACAGGTGATTTGCAAATCTCCATTAGTGTACTTGAGCAATATCGTGAATTAACCTTTCAATATGGTGATGATATCGATTTGATCCATCATTATATTTTAGCGTCCATTTATTGGGGGACATTTGGTCATTTAAAGAAATCTGAAGAGTTTATGATCAAGGGACTAAATATTGCGGAGCGTATTCAGCATGTAGAAAGCATGGGGAAAATTTATAATAATTTAAGTGATTTAGAAATTACATCGGGAAATTATCAGAAGGCAAAAGAGTTTGCTTTAAAGAGCCTAAATTACGTCAATGCTTTAGAGACGAAGGATAATAGGCCTTATACAGGAATTATTTATCCTAAATTAAACTTAGCAGTTTCTAAAATTTGGTTGGGGGAATTTTATGAAGCATATGAAATATTGCAAGAGTTACTGATGAAGATTCAGAACCCCCCATATTCCAAGGTTCAATTGGAGGTTATGAATGCCTATGCTTTACTTTGTGAAAAACAAGGACGCTTTGGCGAGGCAATTGATTGGTATCAAAAATCGAAGTATTATGCCTTAGAGAATAATGATTTATCTTTGCTTCAAACGATCTACAACTCATTAGTGAGACTAATAGAAGAGCAAGGTAATAAAATTGTCTTATACTCGATACAAAAGGAATATATTAACATTTTACTGGAAATACAAAGGGAGAATTATGCACATGTGTTATTTGAGATGGAGTACAATGACCAGAAGAAGCAATTTGAAAAAACTTCTTATATTGATCCATTAACGAATATTTATAATCGTCGTTATTTTGATGAGAATGCAGAAAAAATGGTGGAAAAAGCTTCATTAGACAATCAGCAACTAGCGTTATTGATGATTGATTTAGACCATTTTAAAGTAATTAATGATACAAATGGTCATTTATGTGGGGATGATGCATTGACCATTACCGCGACGACATTAAAGGAATTTTTTCATCCGTTTGAGTCGATTGTCGCTCGCTTTGGAGGAGATGAGTTTATTGTCCTTATCGAATTAAAGAAAAACGAATCTGTTCAAACGATGGCGGAAAATCTCTATCAAACATTAACTTCTTTGTCCTTAACAATGAATGATGAGGTCGTTCATTTGGAATTTAGTATCGGTGTAAGCACAAATAAAAAAGGGCAAATTACTGAGGTTGGGGAACTAATTCATAATGCAGATCTAGCACTCTATACGTCAAAGCGAAATGGACGAAACCAAATTACAATCAATAATCATTATAGTGAAGTGGGAAATAGTAGATAATAGAAAAAGAGGCTTGCTTTAAATTGTACTGTACCTCAAAAGATAGACTAAAAATGGAGAGGAAGAAAACCTCTCCATTTTTACAGGTGTGTTGATTAACTATCTTTATCCATATTAATTAGAAGGCTCTGATTTCCGCTACGGGCTACTCGCTTTCCTGCGGGCGAGCGTCGAGCCGCTTCCTCCGCTTCGCTCCGTGCAGGGTCTCGTCTGTCTCGCTTTCCCGCGGGAGTCGAGTAGCCCTACGCTACAATCAGTTGAAAATGAGAATGTTTTAGCAAAATAGTAACAAAAAAATCCTTTTATCGCTCAATAATAAACCTATTTTTCCCTAATCAACATGCCTACCATTTTTATTTAATTATTTCGATTACTGCATCAAAATATTGCTCCATAAAACTAACTTGTTCCCAAATTTCCTCAACTGAAAATTCTTCATTTGGTAAAGCAACTACCCATTTATCCTCGATATCATCATTTCTATGAATGATGGCGACTAAATTTCCAGTGAATGACTCGAGTGGTTCTTGCTTTTTTTTGAGATGATATATGCATCTTGTTCTTCACCATCACCACCTATCACACCAGGGATATAACCATAATTAATTGGGTAAACATTGTTATAATGATCAACGTATCCAATCGGCCTATCTATCGTTACGATTAATTCAATAGACTTCATTAAAGCAATCATCCTTTCGCGATATTCTAAAGGACTACAACTATTGAGCTTTGATTTTATCCTTCTTGATTATAGCACTCAAGATGATCTAGATAATATCATCAAAAGAGACGTTCTAACTTTGTATAGAATTAATTTATAACATTTCAGGTATGTTGATTACGAAAGTATATCATTATTATTGACCCATTAAAGCGGAGGGAACGGCTCGGCGTTCGCTGCAGGAACAGAGTTGCTATAGCGAAAAGCATCGGAGTCATCACTAAAAGTTAGGGGTGACTTTTTGTTAAAACGTATGTCATGTATATAAGTTGATTGGAGTGGAGAATGGACCCCTGGGAAAGTGCCCAGTCGGAACGGAAATCAACCCCAAGTTATGGTGATGTGCCTCTAGTTAATAAAAGTAGATAAAAATGGTTAATCGACACACTGGATGAAATTTACGCAAACGATAATAATGTCGCTGAAATAAATAAAAAATTATTGTTAAACGATAAATAATATGTTAAATTCTAATTGACAATAAATAGTGAGGTGCTTTTTATGAAACGGGAAACACTCTTTTTAAAGATGGCTGTTTTTCTTATTGGAATTCCGGTTCTTGCTTTGTGTATATTTTGGTTGCCTTGGTTCGCTAATGAAGCAGCAGAACATTATCCAAAGTTAGCTTATTTGCAATATCCCACTTTAATTGGTGTATATGTGACAGCGATCATGTTTTTCGTTGCATTATATATGGCTTTAAGACTTTTAAGCTATATTGACAAGAATGAAGCTTTTTCGGATTTGTCTGTTAGAGCTTTAAAAAATATAAAATATTGTGCAATCATTATTAGTGGCATGTATGTGATAGGCATGCCTGTATTTTATCTCATGGCGGATCTAGACGACGCTCCGGGTATTATTGTTATCGGAATGGTCATTATTTTTGCTTCCTTTGTAATTGCAGTCTTTGCGGCTGTTCTTCAAAAGCTGTTGAAAAATGCCATCGATATAAAATCAGAAAATGATTTAACGGTCTGAGGTGAATAACATGCCAATGATAATTAATATTGATGTGATGCTAGCTAAAAGAAAAATGAGCGTAACAGAGCTTTCGGAGAGGGTTGGAATTACGATGGCTAACCTTTCTATATTGAAAAATGGAAAGGCAAAAGCGATTCGTTTTTCAACTTTAGAGGCAATTTGTGAGGCATTAGAATGTCAGCCAGGAGATATTTTGGAATATAAAAGAAACGAAGACACACAAGAATCATAAAATTGATTAAAAAACATAGCTAAGAATCTGCTTTATTTCAGCGAATCATCGTTGGGATTTTGCAGATTCTTTTCTTTAAAAAAATTTTTTGAAAAAAGTGAATCGGAAATGAATTGGCGTCCGTCAGTAGTGTAGAAAGAAGGTGAGGACAACCATGAATATCGAAAAAATTATTGCTGAGCACGGTGACTATTTACTAAAGGTTGCTTATTTATATGTGAAAAATGAAGCAACAGCTGAGGACATTGTGCAGGATGTGTTTATCGCCTTTTATCAAAAACAGGAACAATTTCGGCAAGAATCATCATTACGTACATATTTAGTAAAAATGACGGTCAATCGAAGTCATGATTATTTACGAAGCTGGAAAAGTAAACGACTGACACTATTTGAGAAAATTACAGGACGTACGACAGCAGTCACGCCTGAAAAAGTATTTCTTGCTAAGTCCACAAAACGAGAGCTAGTGGAAGCTTTGTTTACATTATCTGTGGCATATAGAGAAGTACTGATTCTCTATTATTTTGAGGATATGACAACCGTGGAAATCGCACAACTCGTAAGTTGTCCAGAAGCAACGGTACGCACTAGATTACAACGTGCTAGAAAGCAGCTTGCAGTAGCCATCGGTGACTATGATTGGGAGGTGTTACGCCATGAATCAATTTAAAGAAGAGGTACTTAAAGAACTTCAAGATGTAAAACTCACAGAAGCGCGAAAACAAGTGATTGCCGAAAAAGCTCGGAGTAAAAATGGACGAAAAACGAGTAGCCCGTGGCAATATCGTGTGGTGCTAGCAACGTTTACGATTTTTGTGATTGGTTTTAGTTATTTATTATCACAGAATAAAGACCAACATAGTGGAAGTCATCAGGCTGCTAGCTTACAGCAAGAAGCGGATACATGGAGCATTTTGGGATTGCTAGAATATGACCTTGTGAAGGGAATTTTGATATGCAGTGTTTTTCAAATTATAGCATTTTTAATAAGACGTTATTTGAAAAAGAAGAAATATGGTTTACCAGTTTGTATTCAATGCGGAGAATCGTGGTCCTATAAACAATCCCACAAGCTGTTATGGACAAATAATGCAAAACCAATTGAATGTAAACATTGTGGTCAAAAACAATATCGTACAAATAAATCAATGCGATTAAATGGGATTCTCCAGATACCTATACTTCACCTAATTTTATTAACAAATGTAACTTTCCAAAATGTATGGGTAGGAATAGGTTTTTATTTAATTAGTACCATTTCTTTCTATTGGACTTTAGCTCCGTTTTTATTTGCTTTCCAGGAAAAAGATCCGATGAAGGAGCCTCAAAAACCACTTTGGTAATATTTAAGACACTTGAAAGGGGAATAGTGATGGAGGCAATTATACAAATAGAAAAATTACAGAAATCTTTTGGATCTTTTGAAGCGATTCGGGATCTATCATTTTCTATTCAGAAAGGAGAGATTTTTGGCATAATTGGACCGAATGGGGCTGGTAAGACAACTACTATTGAAATTATTGAAGGTCTGCAAGAATGTTCATCGGGCAAAGTATCAGTATTAGGATATGATCCTTGGAAAGATGCAAAAAAAATGCAAGAAAACATTGGTGTAATGTTTCAACACACAAATTTACAACCAAAAATTAAAGTGGGAGAAGCTGTGGAATTGTTTGCATCATTTTATACTAAGCAAATTGATACTGCAACAGCACTCGAAAAGTTAAAACTAGAAAAATTTCGAAATACTTATTTCAAAAATTTATCTGGAGGTTGGAAACAAAAATTACTATTAACATTAGCTACATTACATTCGCCACAAATAGTATTTTTAGATGAACCAAGTACAGGATTAGATCCAAAATCTAGAAGAGAACTATGGGAATTGATCGTCTCACTAAGAGATGCTGGAACAACAATTGTGTTAACTACACACTATATGGAAGAGGCTGAATACCTCTGTGATCGAATAGCATTGATTCATCACGGAACATTAGTTGGTTTAAATACACCCAAAAAACTTATTCAAAGCTTAAACAAGGAGAAATCAATCTGGATTGCTTGTGAACAATTAGATATAGCATTGATTCAAAAGATAGCAAGTGTACTAAGGATAGAATTAAAAAATAATTTATATCAAATTTTCACCGATAATCTAGAATTGACGGCACATAAACTATTCGAACTAGTTAATAAGCAAGGTTGGATTGTGGAAGATTTTAGATTTAATACGGGTTCGTTAGATGATTTATTTGTTCGACTACCTCAAAAAGAGGGGGAGATGTAATGGTTGCTATTCAAAAGTTGACGCTGACAGAATTGAAATTATTTTTTAGAGATTTACAATCAATGATTTGGACATTTATTTTTCCTTTTGTGATGATATATTTCTTAGGATTTTTGTTTGGTAGTAGCGAAGTAGACGACGTTAATTACAAAACTTTATTAATCCCGAATATGATTGCTCTTTCACTTTTAAGTACGGCTTTATTTACTTTAGGCACCCGAATTGTAAATTATAAAGAATCTCAATTATTAAGGACTTATCAAACAACACCGTTACTTTCTATTCGAATGATACTATCTTTTTGTATTTTAGGTGTAATTATTTCCCTTTTTAGTATAATTATTTCTTATGTTAGTGGTTATTTCATTTATAATGTTCAGGCACCTATGTATTTGTTAGCTACAATTGTAGCTTTGGCATTAAGTATGGCGGCATTATTTTCATTTGGAATATTAGTAACAGGTATTAGTGCTACTATGCAGGGGGCAGCAGGAATTAGTGTATTAGCTTTAAATCTACAAACATTTTTATCTGGAGGAGTTATACCATATCAAATTCTACCAATTCCTCTAAAAATAATTGCAAAAGCATTACCATTACATTATGTTAATGATCTTCTAACATTTACATGGACAGGTCAATCTGTAAATCCAATATGGATAGACGTGTTAATTTTAATGCTTATGGCGATTGTCTTTATTATGTTATCAATACGCTTTTTTAGATGGAGTTAATAATAGAATGTAAAGGAGAACGAGTATGGTGAGTGAAAATAATATAAGTAAGAAAGATAATAAGAAGAAAATATGGATGATTATGGGTTATATTCAAGGTATCGTACTAGTAACTCTATTACTAATATACGTATTTTGGTCTAAGTAATCCTAATTAATCATTAGTTTTAAGTAGCTTATTTTATAAGGCGCTTCTTTAAATGAATAAACGATATGAAAAAGCCCCTCCCAATCACTCGGCTATCGAGCGATTAGGAGGGGTTTGATTATTCTTATTTTTCGAACAATTCAATAACCACATCCGCGAAACGTTTAGCGGTTATTACTCTTACGAATTAACCTTGCTGCGGTCACTCTCCTGGTCCTGGTCCGGTTGCTCTGACTCTGCTAGCTGTTCCGGTTGTGTCGGTTGTTCCTCCGACTGCTCTTTCTTCGATCCGATTCTTCTGCGAATAAAGCCAAAAATCGCGCCACCTGCTATCACAAACACGATCCCAAACTTCTTCAAAAGAGGGATGAGCACAGCAAACAATCCCGCTTTTTTGGCAACTGCTAGACCCGCGCCTCCAAGAATTAATCCAGTCAAGCCGAATTCAGCTTCCTTATCGGTTTTGCTGTCAAAATCCTCATACCGCTGGCCCTGCTTTAGTTGAAACTGCGACAGGATCATGTCGTTAAACACTTTACGGTCCGCTTCCAAATTCGCCGGATCTGAGACAAGTATTGCCGAGATATTGCCTTCGCGCGTTAGAATCCGCACGTTGTAGTTAATAACATCGTTGTTCTGATAATCATGTGCCAATAAAGACCACGACAAACTGTGTAAGTCGTTGTCGTAGAATGGAGCAACATCCCATTTGTCAACGAATAGCTGATTTTCAGGACTTACCTCTTTATTCATTTCTTCTGTGCCTTCTTTGTAGCTTTTCAGCAAGGCGTCAGCATCGATTTCCGCTTTCTCGTCGTCTTTTATATGTCCAGATTCTTCATATTCGAAATAAACGGTCCAACTCTGTGCTTCATCCTTTGGGAAAACCACACCGATTTCTAACCCGCTCGCTTCCATTCCGTTCTGCGTAATGTACTTTTTCGTATTTTCTTCATCAAGAAAAAGAAATTCGCTGCCTAACTGCAGTTCTGCTAAATTGGTTCCCACGTCGACTTTCTGTCCACCTTCTATCCAATTTAGCTCCTCTTCGGCAAATGCGGGAACCGCACACACCATCATCATAAAAGTCATAATAGTTACTGATTTTAATAGTTTTGCAATTAATGATTTCAAAAATAGCTTCCTCCCAAACCAAGTGTTCTTACGCTACGGACGACTTGTCCTTCTTTGCTTTAAATAAATGAACGCCTATTAGAACGGCGCCGATACATGCAAGAGCAATTTCGGCATAGGTTTCGCCTCCGCCAAAAATTTTGCCAAAAACAGTAAATAATTTGAATTGCAGACCGAATAGCGGTAGTATGAATGCTCCTAACCCCAAAATTAAAAACAAGATACCAAGATTCTTCATAATTAACCTCCTTAATAATGGAAAAATACTTCTGTAGATTATCATATTACCCAAAATGTGACAACACATATTTTTCTAAAATTGAAAACATTCTGGTATAAATTTCTGACGTTTGCTCGCTCACGTTGGAGACTGAGACATCCATTCTTCGTTTTTGGGATATGGGTCTTTTTCCGAATAACTTTCAATCTAAAAAGGACTAATTATTATTAAAACACGAACACGAACACGAACACGAATTGGAGATTGTTAACGAATCGTATATTCAATAAGCATATCAACCAAACAAATAAGGGGGTTATCTGGCACATCACCAATAGTTGTGGATGACAATTGTTAAAACGTATGCCATGTATATAAGTTGATTGGAGTGGAGGCTGGGCGACTCCTTGGGGATCAGCGCTAGAGGAACGAAGGCTAAGAGCATCACGTCCTGTGATAACGCCTTCGTGACCTACATCGTGTAGGCCCGAGACCCTGGAGCGAGCCACGCGAGTGAAGCGGCTCATCGGACGCCCCCAGGAAGCTCTGCTCTGCGCGAAAGCGAAGCGTCAGCGGCAAAGCGCCCAGTCGGAACGGAAATCAACCACACGTTATGGTATTAAAAGAGGACGATCCTATGAATACACCACTTTGGTAATGGATATTATGAAAAGAAATTGCTAGTTCACTATAGTAATTTCTTTTTTTATAGCAATTTTTCGAAATAGATTGACAACAGTTTTCATTTGCTTTATCGTTGTGTTAACTTATTTACATTTAGAGTTAACGCACAAAGGGAGGCAATTTAGTTTGAAAAAGAGCAGTACATATAATTATGTGTTGGCGGCATTTGGTGCAGCGATTATCGCCGTGTTAGCACAAGTAAGTATTCCATTACCATTTTCACCTGTACCGATTACAGGACAAACATTAGCAGTAGGCTTAATCGTAACAATTTTAGGGACAAGACTTGGTACATTTTCAGTACTGATATATATTTTACTTGGCGCAGTAGGTCTTCCAGTATTTAGTGGTATGTCGGGAGGATTTGCAATTTTGGTTGGTCCAACAGGTGGCTATATTGTAGGTTTTCTCGTTACGGCAGTTATTATGGGCTTATACTTAGATAAATTTGGCATTACAATCTTCCACGCTATTATTGCGAACCTGATTGGGATGGTTGTGACATTAGCATTTGGAACGGCTTGGTTAAAAGTTGCAGCAGACTTAAGTTGGACTGCAGCATTTATGGGCGGTGTAGCACCATTTATCGTTGTCGGTATTCTGAAAGCTGTTCTAGCAGCATGGGTTGGCGTAACTGTTCGTCGACGTTTAGAAAGTGCACATCTAATTTCTTTCAGCGGGGTTCCAAACACCCGCTGAAAGAAATTAAAGCCTCCGGCGGATGTCACGGAATCGGAAAGGAGTTCTTTGTGCTAGCACAAAGCCGATTCAGGACGCAATTATGCCGAGGCATAATTGATTAGAAGCGATTTCATAGGAGGAGAATTGTTTTGGCAACGTTATGGACAGGTGGAACAATTTATACGATGGCGCAAGTTGGCGAAACAGTTGAAGCAGTCCTTGTAGAAGATGGAAAAATTGTGGCGACAGGCTCAGTAGATAGCTTGTCGCCACATGCTACTTCTATTCAAGATTTGCAAGGGAATGTGATGTACCCAGGCTTTGTTGATAGTCATTTACATATTATTGGCTACGGGGAAAAATTAAAGCATATTGATGTATCGAACGTTAGAAGTAAGGACGAGCTACTGGCAATTATTCGTGAACGGATGACAGACGTTCATGCTGATCAATGGGTCATCGCAATAGGGCTTAATGAGACACAATTTGAAGTTCCTATGTTCCCAACATTGGCGGAGCTTGACGTTCTGGGTGAAGCGCATCTCATTATTAAGCGGAGTTGTCACCATTTAATCTTAGCAAATTCTAAGGCATTAGCATTTGCAGGCATTACAAATGATACCCCTTCACCAGAGGGGGGCGTGATCGATAAGGTGAATGGACAGCTAACAGGTGTATTAAAGGATGCTGCCTTGTATATGATTGTTAACCATATGCCCCATATTACGCCTGAATATATTGAGGATGCGCTCGAGAAGGCAGTAGTATCACTGCAATCATACGGCTTAGTTGGTGGTCATTCTGAAGATTTAAGCTATTATGGGCCACCGATTCAACCAATAAATGCTTTTCGAAAGATCGTTGAGGCGCAGCAATCGTTTAAAGTTCATTTATTGCAACATCATACAGTATTTGAAGAAATTGCTGAGATGCAAGAAACATCTTCTCCATATTTGGAATTTGGTGCAATGAAGATCTTTATCGATGGTGCCTTTGGAGGACGTACTGCTGCATTACGTCAACCGTACTGTGATGAGCTAGACAATTGCGGTATGCTTGTTCATTCAACAGAACAATTACAGGAATATGTTCAACTTGCTCGTCAGCATGGACAAACAGTAGCAGTGCATGCCATTGGGGACTTAGCCATTGAAACGATTTTAGAAGTATTTGCCGCCTATCCGCCTCGAGAGGGTCAAGTAGATCGTGTTATTCATTGTAGTTTGGTTGATGAAGATCTCTTAGAAAAACTTGCTTCATTACCGGTTGCAGTGGATATGCAACCGCAGTTTGTACAGGGAGAATATGCAGCAGAACTAGCTAGACTAGGGGAGGAACGAGCACAAGGCTTGCACCCGTTAAAATCGCTGCTTGATCGTGGGCTAGTTGTTGCAGGCGGCAGTGATGCTCCGATTGAAGTGCCTAATCCCTTGTACGGCATGTATGCTGCAGTGACAAGAAGAAATTTTGGAGAGACACATGATGGCTACAACCCACAGGAGAAAATTTCACGCTTTGAGGCAGTTCAGCTTTATACTGTAGGAGCTGCACAAATAATAGCTCAAGATCAAGTTCGAGGTAAGATTGAAAAGGGCTATACAGCAGACTTTACAGTACTAGAAGAAGATCTTTTTACGATAGATATCGAAAACATTCCACAAGTTAAAGTCACATATACGGTTGTTGATGGCCGTATCGTTTATAAAAATCGCTGTAAAGAATAAACTTTACAGCGATTTTTTTGTGATGTTAGACCAAAAAGAAAGGGATAGACTTTAAAGGCTTTTCCCATTATCTTCTTTCTGATAAATCTTTCACTTGCTGCTCTAGTCTTTTAACTTGTAATGTTAAATCTTCAACTTTTTGCTGAAGTGTTTGCTGAGGAGGCAGGGGAGCTGTAGACTTCATTTTTTTAATCATATTAATCATCACGAAAAATATGGAGAGGAAAATAACAAGAAGTACGGTTGTACTAATGATATCTCCGAAGTTATAGATTGTTTGTCTCATAATTGTTTCTCCCCCCTTCAAATAGTATCAATTATATTATCTACTGAGTTACATGCAAAAAAGTTTCAAGAAAATGTTTGGAGCCACCATAAATACATAAATCTTATTCATCATCTTCGCATATTATATGGGACAAATTGTATTTCTATAGATAAAGGTAATTTGAAATAAGCAGATTATCATATCATATAAAAAGCGTAAACATGCTGAAGTTGAAGTACGATAGCTATGGACTGGGGTGAATGAATGCATAAAGCCGGACAAGTAATGCGACAAGGTATCTACAATATTTATAAGTATCGCATTGACTATATACAGATTTTCGCTCTGATTAGGTTATTTCAGTTTTTATTAATAATGCCGGTGACAACTATCGTATTTAAGGTAATGCTACAAGTAACAGGTTATACACATATTACTGAGCAAAATATTCAAAGCTTTATGGCGCATCCTTTTGTTATCTCAATGATTATTCTTTTGATCATGGTCATTTTGTTATGTATTTATTATGAAATGGGCTTTCTTTTTTTAATGGCCTTTCACCAACAAAAGGGTAATCGTTATCGATTTTTACACATATGGCAGCAGCTCAATCGTAAGGTCCTTTCTTTTTTTAGTGTGCAAGTTCTTTTTTTAGTTGTCTATATAGCCCTTTTACTACCATTCGCTTCATGGATCCTACCTCAAACAATATCTCAAACAATCTCACTTCCACATTTTTTAACAGATGAAATAATGAACAGTCGCTCTGGCAGGCTACTCTACGCTGCTGTTGTGATTGTCTTAATAATAGTAGGTATTCGTAGTCTTTTGACCTTGCCGATTTTTACAATCCAACCAAATATATCAATACTTCGATCCTTGATACAAAGTTGGCGTTTTTCAAGAAATGGTTTAGTCTTACTCTTAATATTATTAACCATGCTTTTAGCGGGTCATATACTCGTAATGCTAGGAATTACAGTGATAAGCACGTTGCCATTATATTTGTTGGAGCGTTTTATGCCGAGTGCAGCACTTGTTACAGCAGGGATGACGCTCGCTTTTTTAGAAATGGTTTTCGTAGTGCTATTTAGTTTACTGCAAGCAACATTTTCACAAGTAATGGTAGCTATTACTTATAATACACCTATTTTAAGTAAGTTAAGGTTTACACCGAAGTTTAAAAAAAGGCGCTATAAGCCATTATCTTTCATTATTTTGATTGTTTTCATCGTACTAAGTGTCATGAACACGATTTCGCTTGAGAAAAGTGTCTATGCACCAGATACAAAAATTATTGCTCATCGGGGCTATACGTCAGGTAATGTGGAAAATACGATTAGTGGTCTTGTAAGTGCCGCGAGTGCTGGGGCAGACCTAATCGAGATCGATATTCAGCAAACAGCAGATGGAGAATTCGTTGTCTTCCACGATCGAACATTAAGAAGATTGACAGGTAAAAATGGTGCCATAGCCAATATGACACTTGGTGAATTAAAGACGCTGACAATCCATGCTAATGGCTTTAACGATAAAATTTCATCTTTAGATGATTTTATTGAAGTAGCAAAGGCTCTAGACGTTGCCTTGCTGATTGAATTGAAAGTGCATGGTAAAGAAACGGAAGACGTATTGCCAAAGTTAGTAGAAAAGCTAAAAGTTTATAAGGTACTCGATACACACTATGTACAGTCATCAGATCTACAAATGATGGCACAACTAAAAAAATTGGCACCCAACTTACGTGTGGGTATTGTGTATGCATTAAATATCGGACCTATGGTAGAAACTGTAGATTTTATTTCACTTGAGGAATCTTGGATAACAGATCAGCTAATCGCAGAGCTGAAGCAACAAAAGATGGATTTGTTTGTATGGACATTGAATAAAGATCATTCATTACAAGAATTTATCGAGAAAAATGTCAACGGAGTCATTACTGATCTTCCAGATGTCGCCTTGGATATCCGAACAAAGCAAAGTGAGCATCAATATTTTTTACAACGTGTTTTAAATCGGCTTCAATCTATATTTTAATAAAGATGCTTTTAATCGGAGCGATACGCACGGGAAAAGTGAATTCCGCACGAGAGAAGCGAATATCGGCGCGGAGCAAGAGAATACCCGCGGATCGAGGTAAATACCCGCGCAAAGAAGTGGAATATCCGCGGAAGCAAGGCAAATACCCGCGCGAAGGAGGGGGATATCCGCGGAAGCAAGGTAAATACCCGCGCGAAGGAGGGGGATATCCGCGAAAGCAAGGCCAATACCCGCGGAAGCAAGGCCAATACCCGCGCGAAGGAGGGGGATATCCGCGAAAGCAAGGTAAATATCCGCGGAAGCGAGGTAAATACCCGCGCAAAGAAGTGGAATATCCGCGGAATCAAGGCAAATACCCGCGCGAAGGAGGGGGATATCCGCGGAAGCAAGGTAAATACCCGCGCAAAGGAGTGGAATATCCGCGAAAGCAAGGTAAATATCCGCGCGAAGGAGGGGGATATCCGCGAAAGCAAGGTAAATATCCGCGGAAGCAAGGCCAATACCTGCGCGAAGGAGTAGAATATCCGCGAAAGCGAGGTGAATCCCCACGAACCGAACAAAACACCCGTCCAACAGCAAAAGTAAAAAAGCCGTGATTCTTCATCATAAAAAGAATCACGGCTTTTTAGAGTCATTATAAAAAATGTTGGTAATGTTGTAACCTTTTTCATTTATAACCGACTACTACTATGAATTTGTAAAATGAGGGAGAGACTTTATTATGAAAATGAAGAAAGTTGTACCATTTGCTATGACAGCATTACTAATTGGGGGTGCTGTAGTAGCTCCATCCGCATCAGCAAACGAAGGAAATGCAGGTGTAACGAACACTACTGAAAATAAGGAGCAAAATCCTCAGGTTGAGCCGGTTTTTATTAAAGTAGCTGGAACAGTTGACAATGTTGAACAACGTGATAAGGCAACGTACTACACTGTTAAAGAGGGCGAAGATACAAATGTTTTAGTTGTAAATGATGATACACTTGTATTCGATAATTCGGGTAAAGAAGTAGAACTACAAAAAGGTGATAAAGTTACAGCATATACATATGCAAATAAACCAATGCTTACGATTTATCCACCACAATATAACCCAGAAGTAATCATTGTAGAAACAAAAGAAATGGGAACTGTTGAAGTAGACTTCTTTAATAAAGAATTAGTGAATACGGATAACACGTTAAAACTAAATGTTGGTGAAGAAACAGAATTACTTAGCCTATCTGGCAAAGAAGTAAAGGCTGAGGATCTAGCAGAACAACATTTACTAGTGTTCTATACAATCGCAACTATGAGCATCCCAGCACAAACACCGCCTTCAAAAGTAGTCGTTTTAGATACGATTGCAGAAGAGTCGGGTGAGGTGGATCCATCTGAATCTGCTATACAAGAAATCATTAACAATGACTTTTATGAAGTTGAAGGTACAAAAATGGTACCACTACGTTTAATTGCCGAAGAATTGGGCTATAAAGTAGAATCAACAGGAAAAGGCGCAATGATCTCTAAAGGTGCAGTATCTTACACAATTACACGTGGTCAAAAAGAATACGGCTATAATAAAGCAATTCGTCACTTTAAAGTAGCGCCAGCTTTATTAGAACCAACGAAAACATATGTACCAGTTGAATTTGTTGAGGAATTAATGAAATAAAATGTAGTTTACCCCTTCATACTATCTATGGAGGGGTTTTATTGTGATTATTCGATTGGAATGTTGTGGTTTTATATGTATTTAAGTGTGGTTTGTCATTATTTTAAAATTGCTAGGTATAGCTTAGTGTAGCGAAATAATGTTTTAATTAAGATTAATAGTATGAAAATAGCAATGGTAGAGCTTATTATGCCCCAACAGCATCTATCGTCAAGCTGATTGAAGCCATTGTTAAAGATAAACGAAGAGTTATGCCAGTGATTGCCTTTTGCAGGGGGAGTATCGTCTTTATTCAATAATAAAGACAACTAAAATGTCATTGATTTAGGTTGGGGCGTAAGAAAAAATATTGGATAGTTCTTCAATTGATTGTTCAATAGAGTTGCCGCTTTTTCACTAACGAACAGTTTTAGTAAATGGGAAGGAGAGGAATAATTTATGTTATTTTTGCTTTGGCTTGTCATACCTTTATTAGGAGTTTTATGGTTTTTAAATTTTACTACTTTTTTGAAGAACTTAAAGAATGGAAAAAGCACTCATAACCAAAATGTTTTAGGAGCAGTCATAACTTTTATTTTTATCTTAGCTCTCATGTACTGCTATGCTGGAACCCACTAAATAAAAAAGAGCACTTAACATACTTATCAGCTGAAGAATTCATAATTATCCCAAAACGAAAAATGAACTAAATTCTCAGAGACACCTACGAAAAGATGAAAGTTTCGTTTTGGGGCGTCTCAAAATGTTAGCTTGATGGACATGTGGTGCTACTCCATACTTAAACCATTTCTTGGAACGTATCAAATTTATTCATACGTTCCTATGATCTCGTCTATTTTATCTTTAAACCGGTCCGGCGTGTCTAGTTTGATCGATTGAAGTAATTGAATAAGAGGTTGTCTTTGATCTGGTTCAAATGTATGGAGATATTCTTTGTACCATATACGAGATTGATCATGATTTAGAATTCTACGATGCATCGTATCTGCCCATTCTGCCGCTTTTTCCATCATTCGCGGAGTAGCTAACATGACTTGTTTTAGTGCATCCTTCCATTCAAATGCTTCAATACAATGAATCAAACCATACATAACCTCAGGGGACTCTGTTTCATCATCAAAAACGAGACAAAGATCATAAACCAACACAGGGTTAGACAGGTCAACTTGAGCAAGTGTAGCTTCGAATGTTTCGAATTCCTCTATGGAGTAGAATAGCCTATTCTGATATAGTATTTCTGCAATTTTGTGCATTTGTCATCATCCTTTCTTGCCTTTACAAGAATATGTTTTGTCATATGAACAGTATTATAGTTAAATTTGAATCTACATTACATATTCCAGAATCAAAAATTGATCTAAAACTTTAAACTCTTATCCACTTTATTTTCAGTTAGAGGAACTTCTTTCAAATTTAAAGATTTTATCTGTTTACCAAATTGTACCGCATATTATTTTATTACACAAAAAGTACTAATGTTTTGCAGTAGCTCTATGGAGTCACCATATATGGGGAAAGGCTTTATTTAGGTGAATGGCATACACAGCATAAGTCGTCCCATTGTTGTAAAAGGGCGATACAAACTGATCATATAACAACTGTCTTTTTTTGTTATAATTAACAAAAAAGGTTATTCACCGTAACGTGTGGTTGATTTCGGTTCCTCTGACACTGACCCCAAGGAGTTGCCAAGCCTCCACGCCAATCAACTTATCTAAGGCCTTGCGTCATTTAGATGCCATTCGCAATTTTTGGTGATGAGCCCAAAAAGTGAGGTATTATATGAAATTAACCGTTTTAGTAGATAATAATACTTTAATTGATCGCTATTTTTTAGGGGAACCTGCGCTATCCTTTTTTATTGAAGAAGATGATAAACGTATCCTTTTTGATACCGGATATTCTGATGTCTTTATAAAGAATGCAGATAAAATGAGAATAGATTTAAGAAATCTCGATTATGTTGTCTTATCACATGGGCATTTGGATCATACATGGGGACTGACACATTTAATTAGACTACACATGGAAGCTAAAAATGAAGAAATACTATCCAATACGCCTAAGATTATTGGGCATCCATTGATTTTTAACACTAAACTAGTTGATCCTGTAGGAGAGATAGGGAGTATCTTATCTCATGAAAAGGTAAGTAGACATTTTCCAGTCCAATTAACTATAGAACCGTTATGGTTAACAGATCGACTAGTATTTCTAGGGGAAATTAAAAGAAGATTCGATTTTGAAGGAAAAGATTCTATAGGGCAAGTTGTTACAGAGCAAGGGAGCGTTAACGACCTCGTTAGGGATGACACAGCAATAGTTTATAAATCTTCAGAAGGGCTAGTTATTATCGCTGGATGTGCACATTCTGGGATATGTAACATTATTGAATATGCTAAAGAGGTATGTCAGGAAGAGAGAGTAGTTGATATTATCGGAGGATTTCACCTATTAAATCCGACTAAAGAGCAGTTAGATCATACAGTTCGTTATATAAAAGATCTTAAACCAACTAAGCTTCATGCTTGCCATTGTACAGATTTACAGTCGAAAATAGCTCTTTCAACAGTTGCTGTTTTAGAAGAAGTTGGGGTAGGATTACAACTTTTATATTTATAGTTTTAACTTAGTTAGCTAATAAAAGTGCTACATTTATTCCACTCCGATGAAAGAATTAAATCATCTAGGCATTTATTTCATCGGCGTTATATTGTCAGTCGTACTACTTATGTTTATGGGCGAAGCATAAAAATCTATAACAAACGTTTATAGGTTTATTTTTATACTTTTTTTATAAACATTCACAACAGTAGACTCCATTTTGATTGAACTTTTTCAAAATGGAGTATTTTTATTTGAGATTAATCAAGGAGCAGGTAAGGTGAAAAGCGAAGCGGTTCATCAGACGCCATGCTGAAAGCGCCCAGCTAAAAAGGGAACCTTCCTCATTTCTCGAAATTTTCTTTAAATGGAATGTGAATTTCTGTACAATAAGATAATTAAAGTCAGATTCTTGAAGGAGAATGAGATGAAGCAGGCATTAATTATTATAGATATGCAGGAAGCTTTCTTTTTGGAAAAACAAAACTACTTAGTTGAAGCAGAAAAAGTGGTAGAAAACATTAATACGTTAATAACTTCGGCACGACATAGCGAAGTCCCAATCATTTTTATCCAGCATACGGATTCAAATGAAGATGATGATTTTGCGTTTGGCAAGCCAGGCTGGGATTTATATCATGGTCTTCTACGACAACCGGAGGATCAAGTCATACAAAAAACAACGTGGGATGCATTTTATCAAACGGAGTTGGCTCAATACTTACAGGAACAACAAATTGAGCAGCTTATTTTCGCTGGTGCTCAAACAGAATTTTGTCTTGATACGACCATTCGAAATGCCTATAGCCGAGGATACCATCAAAATGTTTTAGTTGAAGGTGCACATTCCACACTAGATAGTCACGTACTAAATGCGCAGCAAATTATAAAGCACCACGAGTCCGTTTGGAACAATCGATTCGTGAAAATTCAGCCACGTTCTTTTTTTAATACGAAGTAAAGAGGGGATTCAACAATGCTAATAAACAGCCAAGAATGTTATGTAAATGAACTCCATTACACAATTAGATCCGCCAAAATAGAAGATGCCGAAGCATTATCTGCAATAAGATTACAACTTGATGGAGAAACGGAAAACTTTGATAGAGAACAAGGGGAAGCTGTTATCGATACAAAAGGTTTCGAGCAGATCATTAAAGTTGACACAGAAAGTCCAAGGAATTTGTGTTTAGTAGCAGTGGTCGATAATCGCATCGTCGGATTTTCTAGATGTGAGGGGTCTCCATTAAAAAGATTTGCTCATAAAGTAGATTTCGGTGTAGGTGTATTAAAGGAATTTTGGCGCTATGGGATAGGCAAAAATTTCTTAAAAGCATCGGTAGAATGGGCTGACGGTAATGACATTAAAAAAATGGCCTTGAATGTTTTAGAGACAAATGACAAAGCGATATTGCTCTATAAAAAGCTTGGCTTTGAAGTTGAAGGCGTCTTAAAAAATGATAAACTCCTTTCAGATGGTAACTATTATAATACGATTGTCATGGGAAGAATTAAGGAATAATTTTAAAATAACCAGCTAAGCAAATAGGTGCTTAGCTGGTTTTTTTTACAACAAAAACAACTTGCTTCTCAAATTGGCTACGAAAAAATGAACTGGACAAAAGATCCTTTGCAAACACGTAATGCCTATTTGAATATAACGAAATTACATGGAGTTTGTGATACGTATATTGAGAATTGCTATGGCAAGAAAAAAGAATATGGCAACCCCTCTGTACTTGTTACATGGTTTTACAATAAGCAGCGGGGAATCAATGTAAAACGTTCAAAGGTAAAGTCTCTTGTAGCGAAAGAAGCATAATAATTGAGGTTAAGACTAACAATTATTTTATGAGGCGTGCTATTCATCTCCCATGAAAGAACTTAATCATCTTTCATTTTCTGTGATGTAGCGCTGGTTTTTGCGCTACATGGATGGCTAACGGTGCAGTTTAGTTGTGCGGAATGTTCCTAGCTCAAATGGAGAATGGTCACATTACTCTGGTAAAGCTAGGCAGTTCCTTTCGGAATTGAAGGGTTATATCGAAGAATCAAATGAAGAGGTAACGCTCGGAAGGGTTCTCTCTTAGTCGAATAGCAC
>NZ_JBSSFD010000035.1:0-50146 GCF_054062295.1 Lysinibacillus sp. TE18511 | reverse complement strand
GGCAAAATTAAAATTGAGCCCGGTGCAATACCGAACGCAATTTACCCAAGCTGCCTAAATGAAATAACCGTGTCTAACTTTTAGGGGTCACTTCAGGTTTGGTAACATTCTGAAATGTCAGTTGCAATATAGCCTAGAAAGTTGAAGCATTATCGAATTTTAATGCTATAGTATCGCATTGCCTTCGGAACACCTTCCATGTCAAATATGCCATCGACGATTAAACGTCTGACACGATATTCTATAAATTGGTCGCCAACATATTGATTTAAATGACCAATTACTTCGCCAATTATTCTAGCTGATTTTATAAAGTCATTGTGTTTTTTCTTCTGATGGGACTTCTTAACTGTATTAATGATGTACTCATCGTAATAATTTTCAGTAACACTCATTATTTTATTATTGTCCCAGATTCTTAAAACTTCTTTATCCTCACATAGTTGCTCCCATTGCTGTTCAAGTACTTTACGTTCCGTTTGAGTTAGAGCATGACCATTTTTCTCGTTTTCATAAATTTGTTTTAATTGCTCAGATGAGAGTTCACCCATATGTAATGGCGTAAAATCGATTTCGGTTCTATCAAAATGAGTTTTATATGCCTCATTTGTATTAATGATAAAGATGTCGTTTGTTTTCTCTTTTAATAAATAGAGAACAAATCTTAAACCTGTTTGTTCATGTGCATTTTCTCCAGCCCAAATAATAATAGGGTGGTAACTTGGGGTTTGTTCAATTTTTAAAATAGTCCTGTTAAAGTTAGCTTGATAACTAAATAGCACTTCATCATCAATATTTAGATGTGTTTTTAACCATTCATACCTATTAGCAACACCTTGTGAGTTATGTAAATTCCAAATTGAACCTATTGAAAATAAATCGGAAAAGGCAATAATCTGTTCCTGTTGATTTAGTCCTAACTCTTTTAAAGCAATTTTTAAGCTACCAGTAGGCGAATCGCCAAATACAATATGAGTAGTATGAAATTGTGTGTGTTGTTCGACACTTTCTTGATTTTTTTTGTACTCCAACAGGTCGTTATATGTATTTTTTATGTCTAAAAAGAATTGCTGCTCTGAATAACCTTTTCTTTCTTCGACAGCTTGTATACGGAAAAAGAATTGAAATAATAATGATTTCAATTCTTTTTCCTCCAAATGATTAATCGTACCTTTCATTTCATCAAACAATTTAATAACCTCCTTTTAAAAAAGTTTACCATTAAATTCGTTGGAAATAACTTTTTTATTAATTGACGTAAAAAGTCCCCAAACCTTCGTTTGGTAAATATTTTTTTCTTACCGTTGTAAACAGCTTAAATCTGACGTGACCACATAATAGATAAAATCATTTTTATATACATCTGAATCAACAAAGTAATTGCTACTGCTTCATAAATCATTTGTGATTATATTAACATATTTCACAATTATTAGGTGAAACCCTTTTTGAATTATTTAGTGTAATAAAAAACTCGACCCACAGCTAATGGATCGAGTTTTTAGTTCCCAACTTTTTTGTCTTTCAACATCAATCTGAAAAGGATAGATATAAGCAGGTAATCCCCCTGTTCATCTATCCTTTCCTTTTAACCCTATATAATGTGTGACATTGTATTGAATTATTTAGTTATAGAGCTTTATAAACATTTACTTGACTTTTAATAAAATCAATTGAATGGGGGGTTATTCCCTAACTTTCATTAGGGAACGTTTTTTAGGTTTATTTTGTATATTTAATTAAATCAACGTTTTCTAAAAAACTTTTGAGGTTTAGAGATACCAAAGATAATTAAGTAAATTAGTATTCCAGTAATTATTAATGCAATGAAAATATTTGACGTATCTGGCTTTCCTAACATTGTTTCAAGTATCTGGTCATAAGTAGGAATGTTTAGCCATTTAAGAATACCGTTAAAAACAAAAATACCAATCATAAGAATTAATATATATAAAGTATTTTTTTTAACCATTCTCTAAGTTTCCTTTCTTAGTACTTGATTTGTAATTTTATTATACACGATTTCTGAAAAATCAGACGATTATTTCGTTTTCATCTCAATTTGTTCGGTAGTAAAAACATTTACTGAGTATCTGGAATCCAACCTTGATGAGATGGAAATTCTTCGGAAACGGCATGCTCTAACGCGCTAGTTTGTTCTGCACCCTAGATCTTAGAATGAATGTTAGTAATAGTCGAATATCAACACCTTTATTAAACAGAGCCTAATAAAAAAAAGAGTAAAAAATAACATATTGGGGGATAGTAAGTACCTGAACGAATTGAAGGGACTGACACTTGATGGATGTAGGCAAGGGACAGTCCTCATAAGGTGGTTTATTTTTTTTCTTTTTGAATTGCGTTACGTGCAAGTGCATCTGCAGCTTTATTTTGCGCATCTGGAACCCATTTGATGAAAAATAAATCGAAGCTACGTGCAAGTGTAAGTGCCTGCTCAAGATAAGGTTTAAATTCCTCATTTTTGACATATTCTTTTTCCATAGAGGCTACAACAATTTTTGAATCAGAACGTACTGAGACAATGTTTGAACCGAGTTTTTGTGCTTCTTCAAGGCCACGTACTAAGGCAGTAAACTCAGCAATATGGTTATTGGCTTCCCCTATATACTCACTGATTTGTATATGTTGGCCTTCTCCTTTAATAAATATTCCAATACCACTAGGGCCTGGATTTCCTGCACTGGCAGCATCTATGTTTACTTCTAACATAAAATCCCTACTTTTTAATTTAGATTTTACTTTAATTGTACATCAATAGTGCTTTTACACAATATCTTAATGAGATGAAGATCAACAAAAACAAAATAGTTGCTTGATCAAAACGTTCACTTCATAATAGTAAGAAGTGAAATTTGGACGTGAAAGGAGCAAGAGCTCAAAATGGATAAAGTGACGGTTATGAAAGATATTGATGAACTGCATGATACGTATTGCGCTGATTGCCTAGTGATAAAGCAATTACGAAAAGAGCGTGGTAAGCCTGGAGCTCATCGTTTCTGTATTGAAGCTTGCTCAGTAGGGGAGAGACTACAGTTTCTAGGAGAAGAGCTTCTAAAGGTTTACAGTAGGTAATGTCTGCGAATTTTAAAGGCTTTGACAAAGCAATCATAAGTACTAAATTGAGTACGTTCAAATAATAGTGATAAAAGTTTTATTTTTGCATAATAAATAATCATATTTACTAAATAAAATGCATAAATAACAATATGTTCGGAAATAATGGAATTGGTTGGTTACCATAGAAAAAGCTACTTTGTTGATAGGTCCTTACTTATTACAAAAGTAGCTTTTTTCTATTTATACACAAAGAGCCGTACACTTTAAGAAAAAAGGTGTACGGCGTCTTTTTATTTTTATGCATTATTTAGTTGCAACATAGTTACTTAAGTCTTGGTAATATTTTGTCAGAGAGGAAGCTGAAATATCAAACGTTGCTGCGATTTCTTTTACTGTCATTGATAGCGAATCGAATAACTCTTTTTCCTGACCATATCGAATCGCACCTGCAGCAATGGCAGCCTCTTTACGCGCAGCTGGTTGTCCTTCAATTAAATAGTCCTCTAAAAGCTCTAACATAGGAGCTGTTTCACGATCATTTTGCTCAAGGAAATCTTTAACTTGTGTAAGTACATTGCTCTCAAAGTTAGTGAATTCCTCGCCTTTATAACCATTTGAAACAAGTAATTCCCAGAAGGATAAATGATCTCCTTTTAAGAACGCTTCAACCTTCTTGTCAGAAGCCTCAAAATTTTTCTTGAATTGCTCAAATACTTTTGCATGATCTTCTGGGAAGAAAATCAGCGTTGAAACAGCTAAATAATACTCTGATTTTTTTGTACCATCTGGTAAAATGAATGCAAAAACATGCATGCCTTCAGGAATTGGCTTGTCATTTTCTCGACGAATATAAATTTCTTCATTTGTTAACACATGTATAGCCTTGAAATATTTTTCTTCTACAACTGACACAGAACCAATAAATAAATTTGGTTGTGACCAGCCTTCTAATACTTTTAACGTAGAAGGTCTTACCGCTTTTTTCTTCGTTTTCTTTAAGTAACCTTTCCAAATAGATGGCTCTTGATGGAAGAAGAAGTCGTCTAACGCGATTGCCTCAATTAGCTCTCTTTGTAGTACGCTTTCTAATTTAGGCTGCCATGTGCCTACATGTTCGATATAGGCACGAACATCTTTGCGTTCAGGATATTCTAAGTAAAATGTTTGTAGTACACGCTCTAATTCTTCGATTGCTACAGTTTCTACTGTAACCTGCTGTTTACCTTCACAACATTTTTTATATTTTTTGCCGCTACCGCATGGGCATGGATCATTACGTTTTACCATAATTAGAAACACTTCCTTTGAAAATTGTTAGTCGAATTTTGCTAAATAAATTGCTTACACTTAATAATAACGGTACATTAGTACGAAGAAAAATGATAGTCTATTTAGAAATATCTAAAAAAGGTAGATGGACGCCCTGATTATAGTATATGTACATATTTTCTAACTTAGAACTAAAAAAAGAAACCATCTACGCATTAAAAGCGTTGGATGGTTTCTTGTTAAGCAGAGTAGGGTTGATTATCTTTTAATAGCTTCAATCCCCATTGTTAATCGTTCAAGCTCATCAACGAGGTGACCGATATAAGAAATCGTATCTCGAAGCGGTTGCTCTGTTGTAATATCAACACCTGCCATTTGAGCTAGCTCTACAGGTGATTTCGTGCCACCAGCTTGGAGGACAGCTAACCATTCATCTACCGCTGTACTGCCTTCCGTTAATATACGCTGAGATACTTGTGTAGAAATCGTTAAGCCTGCACTATATGTGTAAGGGTATAAGCCCATATAATAGTGTGGCTGACGCATCCAAGTAAGCTCTGCACCTTCAGAAATATCGACAGTATCGCCCCAGAAATCTTCAAGGACAGAACGTTTTAATTGATTTAAAACTGTAGCATTAACAGCTTCACCAGCGTCAATTAATTCATATACTTTTCGTTGATAGGCTGCTTCTAGTAAGTGTGTCACGAAGTTATGATAATACGTTTTGGACACAATATTAGAAATAACCCAGCGTTTGAAACGAAGGTCATCGTTATGAGTTAATAAATAATTTGCTAGTAGCATTTCATTCATTGTGGATGGTGCCTCAATAAAGTATAGCGAAGGACGACTGTTAAAATAAGATTGATGTGCATGCGCATTCGCAAAATGACCTGCGTGTCCTAACTCGTGGATCAGAGTGAATACCTCATTCATACGTTCATTCCATGACATTAAAATATATGGATGACTGCCATATGGACTCGAACAGAATGCGCCCGTAGATTTTCCTTTGTTTGGTGCATAATCAATCCAACGCTCGTTAAAAGCCTTCTCCATTAAGTTCTTGTATTCTTCACCCATAACTGCTAACGATTTTTCTACGTAACCCTTTGCTTCAGCCATTGTTATTTTAGGATCGTAATCTGGATCAAGTGCTATCTTTAAGTCAGCAAATGTCATTTTCTCGATGCCATTCGCTTGTTGAATAAGCTTCGCGTAACGGCGCATATGAGGCGCAAGCTCTTTTGTAATAAGATCTATTTGACGATTATATAGCGATCGATCAACATCCTGATCAAACAGTAAATAGTCAATGACAGAGTCAAAGCCTCGTAAATCAGCCATTGTTTTTTCTTGTTGGATATGTGTGTTATAGATTTTGGCAGTTGTGTGCTGATAATCGCGTAATTTACCGGAAAATGCCTCAAATGCAGCGCGGCGTACATTTGTATTAGCCTCAAACTCCCAGTTATTTTCGTATAATACAAAGCTTAGTGGATGCTTTTCACCATTTGCCTCAAATTGTCCAAAATGCATATCAACTAGCTTTGCCGTATTATACGTTTCATAGGGTGCCTTAAAAGTTGAACTGAATGAAGCTAATGCTTTTTCCACTTCTGGATGTAGCTGATGAGGCTTTTGCTTTAACAATTCTTCTAAGTAAATCTTGTAAATAGGGCTAGACTTCGCAGCTTCTTGTAAAATCTCTTCATTTAATGCTAGTAATTCACTGCGTACAAATGATAGTGCACTACTAATTTTTCCGACTGCTGTACTGAATTTTGCAGAACGCATTTGAGCTACGTCATCCGTACGATCTGCTTGAATATTTAAGTTTGCATAAGCGCCAATAGGAACAATGCTTTCTTGTAATGCTTCAGAAGCTGTTAATACAGCAATCACCTGTTGGGCATCTGTAATTGTACCTTGATACTTGCGTTCAAAGTTTAGTGCATCCTCTACAAGCTGAGCTAAAGCAGGCTCAAAATCCGCGTCATTTTCAAGTAAACCCTTTAAATCCCAAGTTTCTTCTACTGGCACATCTTTTCGTAATGGTAAAACTTCCATCAATTAACACCCCTTTTTATGTAACTGTCTCCATTATAACGAAACTATTTCGGAAAGTGAAATAATTATAGAGAATAGTTTTAATATTTTTAAAAATAAAACAATGGTGTAGAAACTTATGTTCGTATTCGCTATAATGGATTTAAAGAAAGGAGGAATGAAGTTATAATGCAGTTAGTTTGGGAGAAACCAGACGTATATAAAGTTAGCCAAGGGAATCAAGATGATCTATGGAAGAAGTTAGTTGCGGATTTGTTTGAAGATTTTTTGTTGTTCTTTTTGCCAGAGTTACATGCAGAAGTGGATTTTTCAAAGCAAGTTGAGTTTTTACAACAGGAGCTTTTCAAAGAAATTATTGAACATCGTCAAGGGCGCAAAGTAGCTGATCAAATTGCGAAGGTTCATCTAAAAAGTGGGAAAGAGCAATGGATCCTTGTCCATACGGAAATACAAGCTGTAGATGAAGTGCATTTTGCAAAGCGTATGTTTGAATATTTCTATCGTATCAGTGATCGATATGGTAAAAAGATTGTGGCAATTGCAATTTTTACAGATACGAGTACCAAAAGCACGAATCGATATCATGATAAATATTACGGTACTGAAATAACATATACTTTTAATAAGTTTGTCGTGTCAAATTTTGATGAAGAAGAATTGAAAAAATCACCAAAGCTGTTTAGTAAAGCGTTACTAGCTTCTATTTATATGAATCGGACTAAAAATAAAATGAGCTTACGTAGTGCATATAAAAGAACACTCCTAAGAGAAGTGTGGTTATTAAATAATATTGAACGAACAGAAATAAGAGCGCTACTTTACTTTATTGATTTCTTAATGAAACTACCGAAATCTATGTCTGAGCAGCTTGTAAAAGATGTTAAAGTTGAGATTAGAGGGGAGGAAGAAATTTTGCGTTTATATAAAGAGGATTTACCACCTACACTTGTTGGAGTTTTAGAATTAGAGAGGCAGGAAGGCTTTGAGCAAGGTATCGAGCAAGGTATCGAGCAAGGTATTGAGCAAGGTATTGAGCAAGGCACTAAACAAATAATTATTGGTTTGATTGAAAAAGGCGTTGAAGATGAGTGGATTGCTGAAGTTGCAAAGCTTCCAGTAGCAAAGATAAAGGAAATTCGTATGGAACGTAAATAGATTAATTGTGTAGAACGATAAAAAATTTTGGACACTATTCAATTCAACAAATCCCAATAATGCTTATGTATGTCCATTTATAAAAGCTCCAGGGGAGGAAGAAATTTTGCGTTTATATAAAGAGGATTTACCACCAACACTTGCTGGTGTTTTAGAATTAGAGAGACAGGAAGGCTTTAAGCAAGGTATCGAACAAGGTATCGAACAAGGCATTAAACAAATAATTATTGGTTTGATTGAAAACGGTGCTGAAGATGAGTGGATTGCTGAAGTTGCAAAGCTTCCAGTAGCAAAAGTACAAGAAATTCGTAAGGAGCTTAAATCCTGTTAATGAAAAAACTGTGCGTATAGCCAACATGCATTGTTACACATACTAAGGGATAGAACAAGTGACATAAATGGAGGAGAAATAATGACGCAAAACTTAAACAAACAATTGAATAAACTTGTCGCTACATGCTCGGTACTTTATACAAAATTGCACAATTATCATTGGTATGTAACTGGTAATGCCTTCTTTACATTACATGCAAAATTTGAAGAATTATATAATGAAACAACATTAAATCTAGATGAAATTGCAGAGCGCATTCTTTCGAAAGATGGCAGGCCTGTAGCGACTTTAAAAGAGCATCTTGAACTATCATATGTTGAGGAAGCGACAGGAAATGAGACAACCGAGGAAATGGTAGTTACAACTATTTCAGATTTCCAAAAGCTAATGAAAGCTTTAAATTCAACAATGGAGCTTGCGGCTGAAGAAGGAGACGACCGTACAGAGGATTTACTTAATGCCATGTTTCAGTCCCTTGAAAAGCATACTTGGATGTTAAAAGCATTCCTAGGTGGCTAATAACCAAAAAGTAAATATTAAAAGAGGCAATGGATCACTTTTGAGTAAGTGACCATCGCCTCTTTTTTTCATTTAATAAATACACCAACCCATTGTAACAAGACGTGAATAGGTAGCAAAATGTTTTTTTCTTGAAAAGTAGGGTAAATACCTAGTAAGCCATATAAATTAGGAGGAATTGAACATGATGAATGAACAAAACTCACAAATTGAAGTGGCCCATACTAGAGAAGAAATGCTTCATATTTTAGAAAGTATGCGATTAAAAGCATTTCAAATAGAGGACATTCACATTATTGCAAAGGATCCAAGCAAATTAGAGGATGTAAAATGGGATACTGACGTTAAAACACATGAGGTAGGGAATTGGGTGGATCAATTTAAATCATGGTTTACTGGTGAATCAGCTGTAACAGAAGGATTAAAGAGATTTGATCTTACTGAGGGACAAACAGCATACTATGCTCAACTCGTAGAACTAGGTGCTATTGTATTATTAACTGAGTGTGGGATTTAATTGAGTCTATGATGATATCAACTATTTCGAAAGATAATCATTATCTGCTTAGTCTACGTCAAACTGTACTAGAATCTACTATTGATAATGTAGAAACTCCTGAACATTACGAGGAGCGTATGTATGAATGAGGCAGAACAAATTTGAAGATATCCACACAATACAAAAAACCGAGTGAATGTACATGCATCACTCGGTTTTTTGTATTGTGTGGATTCAATATTAATGAATAGCTTTCTCATGTTCTTGTTTTTTAATAAAGCGTAAAACATGAAGATGCTCTAATTGAGCAACAAGGTTACCAATCAGAATAAAGCTACCACCAATTAATAATTTTATCGTTATTCCTTCGCCGATAAACATCATTGCAAACATCGCTGCAAAAATCGGCTCTAAAGAAAAAATAAGTCCTGTATGTGTAGCAGAAGTATACTGTTGTGCAACAGTTTGCCCTACGAAGCAAAATGCACTACAAATGACACCTAGCCCTATAATGGCAATCCATGCAGTCGTGGTACTTGGAAGTGTTGGTGTTTCAAAAATGAATGTTAAGATAAGTGCATAAAGTCCTGCAAAACCAAGCTGGTAAATGCCATAGGAGATTGATTCAACGTTTTTTGTAAATGAACTATTTAATAATAAGTAAATTGAATAACATAGTGCTGCGATGGCTACTACAATATCCCCTTTTTGAAAGGAAACTGAGCCATGAGTAGTTAAAATTGTAATACCAATCATTGTGCAAATTATCGCAAAACTAACTGATTTTGAAGGTAATTTCTTTTCAATAAAACTGCTGAAAATAGGTACTAGGACAACTGTTAAACTTAAAATAAATCCAGCATTAGATACAGAAGTTGTTTCTAGTCCGATTAAGCTAAGAGCGAACACAATGAATAACAGAAACCCTTGAATAGCTGCATATTTTAATGTTTTTGCATCGACCTTAATTATTCGTTTATAAAAGATAATACCTGCTGCCAAAAATGCGATGATACAACGCAATGCCACCACATTATAAACTGCCATTGTCTCAAGTCCCATTACCATAAAGGTATAAGATAATCCCCAAAACATTGTCACAATAACCATCAATAAATTTGCTTTTCCCTGGATCCCCATTGTGCTCACCTACAATCTGTGTACTAAAACAGTTTTCATTCTAAAAATTACTATATATCTTGTATTGTGATTAGTAAAACGAATGTTTATAATGATTAGTATTAAAAAAATTCATGTATATAGAGGGACAGGCAATGAGTTTAGTGAAATATGAGATTTTGAATAAAGTGGCTGAGGTAGCAAGCTTTACAAAAGCAGCAGATGCTTTAGGTTTAACTCAATCCGCTGTAAGCCATGCCGTTTCGAGTTTAGAAAAGGAGTTCGGCTTTGCGCTCATTCATAGAAGCCGCGCGGGTGTCACGTTAACGAGCGAAGGGGATACAATGTTAAGAGCAATGAGACATGTCCTTGATGCTGAGGAATTACTACAACAGGAAGCTGCACATATACTTGGTGTTACTCGTGGAAAAGTACGAATTGGTGTCATCTCAAGTATTTCCTCAAACTGGATGCCTGAAATTGTTCGTATGATGGACAATCAATTTCCTGGCATACAAGTCGAATTGCGAGAGGGAGACTATTATGAAATTGAACAATGGCTTCTGAGTGGGGAGGTTGATGCTGGATTTTTAAATGGTCAAAAGTCTGGGCAATTTCAATATATCGAACTCCAGCAGGATCCATTGTTGTGTATTGTCTCTGATAAAAGTCTACTTTATGATAAAACAGAAATTGATATAGTGGAATTAGAAGACATGCCATTTATCATGACTTCTTATAAAGGGACAAATGATGTAAAAGTACTTTTAGAGCAATATCACGTAAAGCCAAATATTCGTTTTGAACTATCAGAAGAGGTAGGGATCATTTCGATGATTTCTCACCAGCTTGGCATTAGTATTTTACCGAAATTAGTTACGAATAACTTGCCTACTACGATAAAAGCCATACCTTTAAAACAAGGTGGCTATCGTACAATTGGAATAGCAATGAAACACCAGGCATCACCAGTGACCAAAAAATTTGCGGAAATATTAAGAAACTGGTTGAAAGAACAAAATTTGGAATGATTTTAGCTCATCACTGAAAGTTGTGGCCAGTCGGAACGGAAATCAACCACACGTTATGGTGATGATCCATAAATCTTGAGGTAAATTATAGAGAAGAGCAACACGCCCTATAAAAACAACATTGAAGCTTTACATATCCTTAAGTTAAAATAGTATTTGTATATTTTTTAGAAAAAAGGTGAGTGTATGGGGACATTACGAGGTAAGACCGTACTCATTACAAGTGGGGGAACGCTTGAAAAATGGGATCGTGTGCGAGGGCATACGAATTTATCAAAAGGGTCGATGGGCTGTTATTTAGCTGAGGCGGCACTAGCGGCTGGAGCTAACGTCTTATATTTGCATGGTTATTTCGCACAACTGCCGATAAATAAAGATAAAATGCGTACCATTCGATTTGAAGGTATAGAGGATTTAGGCGAGAAAGTTCGACAGTCTGTTCAGCAAGAACAGGTGGATATCGTTATTATGGCGGCAGCTGGCTCAGATTGGCTCATTGATAAAGTATATGACCAATCCGGAAATTTAATGGAGGAAGCAGGTAAAATGCCATCTGACGAGCCACCTATCATTCACTTTAAAAAGGCGCCTAAAGTATTAGGTCAAATAAAAGAATGGCAACCGAATGTTACTTTAGTGGGCTTTAAACTCGAGGCAACAGATGATGAGGAATTTTTACTGTCCCGCGCACGTCTACGGATGGAATCGGCTAACGCTCAGTTTATGGTAGCAAATAGCTCGCAGTCATTATATGGTGGAGATGAGCCACATTGGATTGTACCGGCTGAAGGCGAACCAATAAAGGTAATGGGCAAGCAAAAAACGGCGTCAGCATTAATGGATTTTTTACAAAATACGTAAAGTGAAAACTGTGTAGAGAAAAAGATCTGCACAGTTTTTCATTTTGTTTTGTGAATATTCACAAAATGGAAGTTGTATGCGTTAGGTTTTCTGAAAATGCATTTCACTCTGTAATAAGTGAATGGTGGGAGTAATACTACTTTTTAATACGGAATAAAATAACTTGTATATAGTAAGCTTCAAGGAAAATAAACGTCTTAACTAAAATATTCGAACTTTAAATAATCCTTTTTACTTAATTACAAAGTATTCGACTAGGAATTGTAATATTTATATTGACAAGAGGTTTTCTGAATTATAGAATTATTTCCAAGAAACATAATACTCTTATCGAGAGAGGTGGAGGGACTTGGCCCAATGAAGCCTCGGCAACCAATAGTGTAGGTGCCAAATCCAACAGGGCGATCTGAGAGATAAGGGGGCTATAAATCAATTTGATGCGTTGGCCTCTTATGTACAAAAAGTATGTAAAAAGAAGGGGTGTATCGGATGACTCAACAGGCAAAGATCGATGACAAAAAGCTAGAGGCAATTGCAAAGGCCATTCAGAATTTAGAATATGGAGAAGTGAACATTACGATTCAAGACGGTGTCATTGTTCAGATTAACAGACTTGAAAAGCAGAGATTTCCACAGAAAAAGTAAATAATAGGATGTCAGTTTGCTAGATATTTGAAGGCCACAAAGAAAGCAGGGATTATTTTCTTTGCTTATTTGTGGCTTTTTTAGAAGTTAGCCAGAGGTGCTTGATTATTGTAGAGGTCCTGCTGTGCGGTATTTCCGTTAAAATTGAACATTCTTCTTTTAAGACATCGACGTTAATAGCGTTTCATAATATGGCTCAATCTTCAGCAATTGTTTATGATACAAAAAACAGGATGGATCACGATGAACCATCCTATTTTCAGATGTAGTCAATTCTAATTGCTTATGAGATAGTATCCTAGCTATAAAAACTTTTAGGGATCTCCCCAATATGTCTACGATGATAGAGTAGGGGCTCTTTTTGTGCATTATCAATGGCTAGGACCTGCCCAATAAATATCGTATGGTCTCCAGCATCGATTTGTTGAATGGTTGTGCATTGTAAAGTGGCTACAGTGTCGTGTAAAATCGGTAGACCGTGAACGGAAGTTGACCACTTTGCCTGAGCAAAACGATCTGGGATTTTACTTGAAAATAGTGTACATAAATGTTCTTGATTGCTCGCTAAAATATTCACAGCGAACTTTTTAGCTGCTGTAAAATATGGATGAAGCTGTGATTTTTTGTCGAGCGACCATAAAATAAGGAGTGGATCTATGGAAACTGACGCAAAGGAATTGACAGTTAAGCCAATAGGTTCATCAGCGTCATTACAAGCTGTGACAACCGTAACGCCTGTTGGATAATTACCCAATGCTAGTTTAAAAGCAGCTACTTTGTCTGTCATTCTAATCACCTCTTGTTATTTTATGGTTCATCACCAAAAGTTGTGGGTGACATTTGTTAAGACGTATGCCTTGTATATAAGTTGATTGGAGTGGAGACTGGGCGACTCCTTGGGGATCAGCGTCACAAATGAGACCCTGGAGCGAGCAACGCGAGTGAAGCGGCTCATCGGACGCCCCCAGGAAGCTCTGCTCTGCGCGAAAGCGAAGCGTCAGCGGCAAAGCGCCCAGTCGGAACGGAAATCAACCACACGTTATGGTGATGAACCTATTTTATGTGAATATAACATCGATTTACCTAAATGAAAAACTTTTTTATTTGATGCTCAGCAAATATTAACTTCCTTGCTGAGCATCTTGAAATAGTTAGCATAAAATATAGCAACTTCTTAACAAATTGAATATTCTTAATTTTATTTTAAACCAACAAAACTAACAGGTAAAGTATATAATAGTGGGAGAAAAAAGGGGGGTAGTCATGACTTTATATTTTGACCATCTAGTTCATCAAGTTCAATCACCAGACAATGTAAAGGTTTTTTTAAACAAACGTAATATCCATACAGTTAACGGCGGTCAACACACAATGTGGGGGACATATAATGCGCTAAGCTACTTTGGATTAAACTATATTGAGCAAATAGCAATTTATGATCGTAATTTATTTGAAAATGCAGCGGAATTGCCTTATTCCCTACACTATACGTTTAAGCGGGCGCAGGAGCATTATGGATTTTCACGAATTGCATTACGTACAAAAAATATTGAAGAAGAAGGACAACGTTTGCGTGCACTTGGTTTTGAGGTGTATGGTCCTGATGCTTGCAGTCGAACAAGACCAGATGGCTCCGTCGTAGAATGGAAGCTATTGCATTTTGGGAAGTCAGAGCAGGCAATTGATTTTCCTTTTTTAATCGAGTGGGCTGCTGATGATGAGGACCGTTTTGCACAATTACAGGCAAGTGGAGCAATCCATCCAAAACAATCGATCACAATGGAATCGGTGCAATTTTATGTAAAGGATGTGCGAGCTACCGTGAAATTATGGCAGGAGGTATTGCAATTACCAGAGCCTGAGCAACATTCACAGTATATGTCCTTGCGCTTTCCGAATATTCGTTTAGATTTTTATGAAAAAGATGCTGCAACTGCGATGGCACTTGGTCATTTAAGTGAGGGACCATTTGGGGTGACACTTAAAGATCCTGAAAAAATAAAAGAAACAATAGTATTTCCAGGAGCTTTTTATTGGATCAATCGTTGAAGTTTTAGCTAGTAGTAGTCAATAGAAAACAAAACATCAAATATTTAAAAAGGAGCCGTTCAGCAATCGAACAGCTCCTTTACGCTTATAATTTCACAACATTTGACGCCTGTGGTCCGCGATTTCCTTCCACTACATCAAATGTTACCTTTTGACCTTCATCAAGTGTACGGAAGCCTTCCTCTTGGATCCCCGTAAAATGTACAAATACATCTTCTCCATCATCACATTCAATAAAGCCATAACCTTTTTCATTATTGAACCACTTTACGATTCCCTGTTGCATAAGCATTCGCCTCCATTGCGCTTGAATGTAAAACTAAATCAATCAAGTCGTGATAGTATTGAGAAAATGTGAAAAAATGCATTTTCACTTAGAACATACATGAATTGAGCAAAGTTGTCAATTGATTGTCGAAATGCTTGTATAACTAATTATGATTTCTTGTACAATAAAGACTATAATGGAATTTAACAACATAGAAAGTAGGTATTCCATATGACAACGAAAAATCAACCTTTAACAGATTTAGAAATTGCTAGTCAAGCGGTTATGAAGCCTATTACCGAAATTGCAAAAGCTGCAGGTATTTCAGAGGATGCACTTGAACAATATGGTCGCTACAAAGCGAAAATTGATCCTTCAAAAATAACAGCACGTGGTGATGATGCGAAGGTTGTCTTAGTAACAGCCATTAGCCCAACTCCAGCAGGTGAAGGGAAATCAACTGTAACTGTTGGACTTGCTGATGCACTTCATCAATGTAATAAAAATGTTGTTGTAGCTTTACGTGAGCCGTCACTTGGTCCTGTAATGGGTGTAAAAGGTGGCGCAACTGGTGGTGGATATGCACAAGTTGTACCAATGGAAGATATTAATTTGCATTTCACTGGAGATCTTCATGCAATTACGACGGCGAATAATGCATTATCAGCCTTTATTGATAATCATATCCACCAAGGAAATGCTTTAAACATTGACCCTCGTCGTATTATTTGGAAGCGTGTAATGGACTTAAATGATCGTGCTCTTCGTAAAGTAGTTGTGGGTCTCGGTGGTCCTGTTCAAGGGATGCCACGCGAGGACGGCTTTGACATTACTGTTGCATCAGAAATAATGGCAGTCTTCTGTTTAGCGACAAGCATTGATGATTTACGTGAACGTATAGCAAACATTGTGTTCGGTTATACATTTGATCGTGAGCCTGTATTCGTACGTGATCTTCAAGTAGAGGGAGCATTAACATTATTATTAAAAGATGCCTTCAAACCAAATTTAGTACAAACACTTGAAGGGACACCTGCTATTATTCATGGCGGCCCATTTGCTAATATCGCACATGGCTGTAACTCGATTATGGCAACACAAACAGCACGTAAGCTTGCGGATATCGTTGTAACAGAAGCGGGCTTCGGTTCCGATTTAGGTGCTGAAAAGTTCATGAATATTAAAGCTCGCAAAGCAGGCTTTAAACCTAGTGCAGTTGTGATCGTCGCAACAATTCGTGCATTAAAAATGCATGGCGGTGTAGCGAAAACAGCACTAGTTGGCGAAAATGTAGATGCACTTTTACAAGGAATTGAAAACCTAGAGAAGCACGTTGAAACAGTTCGTACATTTGGGGTTGAACCAATTATCGCGTTAAATCGCTTTATTACAGATACAGAGGCTGAACTTGAAGCAGTATTAAACTGGTGTCAAGAGAAACATGTACGTATTGCTCGTACAAATGTCTGGGAAGAAGGCGGAAAAGGTGGCCTAGCCCTAGCAGAACAGGTGCTAACTGTACTTGAGGAAGAAAATAATTTCTTACCATTATATGAAGTAACAGAATCCATTGAAGAAAAGGTACGTACGATCGTGCAAAAAGTGTATGGTGGGAAAGATGTTCAATTTACCGACCAAGCGAAAAAGCAAATCGCTCAAATCGAAAAATTCGGCTGGGACTCTATGCCGATTTGTATGGCCAAAACGCAATATTCGTTATCTGACCAACCAAGTTTACTTGGTCGTCCTGAAGGATTTACAATCACAATCCGTGAAGTCATTCCAAAACTAGGTGCTGGCTTCTTAGTTTGCTTAACTGGTGACATTATGACGATGCCAGGTTTACCAAAAGCACCAGCAGCATTGCGTATGGATGTTGATCATGAAGGACATGCGGTAGGATTGTTCTAAATAGAGTTTGAATTTATCATTAATCAATAGAAGATATTGAAAATAAATGTATGAAAGCTGCTCTTTTTATCTGAGAAAGGGCAGCTTTTAGCTTATTTTAGCGGAATTCTCCCACTGTAGCACATTATTTTTAAAAAAATTCACTTTTGTACTAGACATTTATAATTTTATATTATAAAATGAATGTAATAAAATCGTTTACAAAGAAAACAATGAATTCACATATTACAAAGAGTAATCGTGTTTTATTAGATGCTTTTTGTAATATGTGAATTTTTTTTCTTATAAAAATGATATTTATTTAATACAATTAATGGAGGTCATTAAAATGACACAAGGTACAGTAAAATGGTTTAACTCAGAAAAAGGTTTTGGATTCATCGAAGTAGAAGGCGGAAACGACGTATTCGCTCACTTCTCAGCTATCCAAGGTGACGGCTTCAAAACTCTTGAAGAAGGTCAAAAAGTTGAATTCTCAGTAGAAGAAGGCCCACGTGGACCACAAGCTACAAACATCGTAAAACTTTAATTTTAATGATGTAACCATAAGAAAGAGGCATCCTTATATGAGGATGCCTCTTTTATAGTGTCGACAAAGCCGTTTTTAGACTTTGTCGACATTTTTTTGCTTCTTTGGAAATAAAGAATTCAGCTATTAGTAGCTGTGAATCTTAATAATTTTCTTCAAAAACCTTTTGTCTACAGTTTCAGTTGCTTCTTTAAGTTATAAAAGAAAGCTTTTAGGCTCATCATCATATCGTTTGGTGATTTCCAAATGATAAAAAATTGCCTTTTTACTCAAGGGTGTTGATATTACGAAGATGGTCAAGTAAATTATGCACCATAATGAATAAGTAGAAAACTAGCTAACCATAAAAAAATCGCAATTCGAATGATTAAATACATTGTATATTCAAAGTAAGAAAGTTTTCTTTCACGCTTTAAATTTTTTAGAAGTCTAACGGAAATAACAGAACATAAAAGTAGGACTGCTATAGATAATTGATATACGTTTTCTAATAGGTCTTTCACATAATCATCCTCTCATACTGAAGATATGAGCTGTCATTTCTTATTATGCTGGCCCTTTAGTTGATTGAGAGAACTGCTATCGATTTTAAGTTAGTTGCAAGCTCTTTCGTTTTAGGACTGTGGTGAATAGCCAGAGTCTATTTTTATGCTCTTATAAAGAAAAAGGAAGAACAATACAATGAGTTTTATTGAAAGTACCTGCCGTGGATATCCAACTGGAATTAGTTTTTTGAATCTGCATGAATAGATGGGCAGCTTTTACAGTCTCTTCGGCAGGGGGATTACATAACATTCGTTCCTATAATACCTCAACAGCAGCATTGTGTATTAACATGGATAACGATGGTCATGTATTAGGGCTATTAGAATTATTTTTAATAAACTACAGAAGGCTTGTTTTTTATTTCTTGAAGTTGGTCCTACAATTGAAGCATGTTAAAATAATATAAAATATGAAGATTTATGACCAAACTTTAAGTGAATGGGGTGATAGTTGTGAGTGAAAAGGCTTTACGTAGAATTCCGCTAACGAAATTGATGGATTTGAAAGTAGACTATGCATTTAAACAAATGTTTGGTAGCGAAAAAAATAAACATATGACCATTGTTTTTCTTAATGCGCTTTTAAATCGAACTGGTCGAAATACCATCCAAGAAGTGGCTTTTATAAAACAAGAATTTGGTGGCGAATATAAGGATGATAAGCAGTCAAGATTAGATATTGTGGTGAAAACGCAGGATCAGCAAATGATTAATATTGAAATTCAATTGTCTAATCAGCACGATATGTTTAAGCGTACATTATTTTACTGGGCTCAACTATATACATCACAATTGCAAAAAGGTATGGGTTATCATAAATTGCTACCGACTATTACCATTAATATATGTAATTTCACCGTATTTCCTCAAAGTGCATATTATCACAGTACCTTCCATTTATATGAGGATAAAACATTAAAGCGATTAGTTATACAGGATGATGCTTTGGAAGTGCACTTTATTGAAATGAATAAATTCCTTGAACAATGGCATAGGGGAGTTCTTAAGCCACTGGATGATATTTTAGCACGTTGGTTATTGTTATTAGGAATGGTCGATGCACGAAAGAAAAAGGTTTATGAAAAAATTTATCATGAATTGGAGGAACTAGCGATGAAGGACGAACATCTATTACAGGCATTCAATGTCTGGGAAGAGCTAAGTTTATCACAGGAGGATGTTATTGCCTATCAATCACGCTTAAAGTATATCCTTGATGAAGAGGCGAAGCTAGAGGATGTGAAGCATATGGCAGAGCAACAGGGTATGCAAAAAGGTATGCAAAAAGGTATGCAAAAGGGTATAGAAGAAGGGAAAAAAGAAGGGAAGAATGAAGCAAAAGAAGAAATTGCCAACAAACTTTTAGTGAATAATATGGATATTGATTTTATTAGTAAAATAACAGGCTTATCTATAGAGCATATTGAAGAAATTAAGGAAGGGCTAATCCAAAATAATGACGATCAACAGCGATAAGGTTAACAAGGCTATCAATGTCTGGGGAGAGCTAAATTTATCACAGGAAGAAGAAATTGCCTATCTATCACGCTTAAAGTATATCCTCGATGAAGCGGCGAAGCTAGAGGATGTGAAGCATATGGTAGAGCAAATGGGTATAGAAGAAGGGAAGAATGAAGCAAAAGAAGAAATGGCCAACAATCTTTTAGTGAATAATATGGATATTGATTTTATTAGTAAAATAACAGGCTTATCTATGGAGCGTATTGAAGAAATTAAGAAAGGGCTAATCCAAAATAATGACGATCAACAACGTTAGGGTTAACGAAGCTATAATTTCTGAGAAGAGCTAAGGCGTGAAATGAAGAGTGGTATGAGCAACAATTGTACGACAATGTGTGTTAATTTTGCAGGGCGGGAGAATTTGCTTTAATTAACAAACTTATTATCAATAAGAGTTATTAACTTCCAGGCGAATAGATCATGGTCTTCTAAGGAACATGTGAAAAAAAGAAGCAGAGAAAAGTGAGATAGGATAAATGTCTTTAAAATGGAAATTGAAGAAACAATAAAAGCTGCCATCATCTACATATAGTAAATGGGCAGCTTTTATTGTTTCTTCAGCGGGTGGGTATTACATAACATAACGATCGTTCCTACTTCCTTCATAACTTATTACTTCATTTACGGCTTAAATGAAATTCGGAAAAAATGTTGCCTAAAAAAGAATGATCTAGTTTTGTTAGCACGACTCTGATGATTCAGCTTTTCGCACTATGTTAGCAAATTGGTGTTCTCTTTGCCATTAATGGGAGGAGTTACGTTCACATTATACTCAAAGTAATAGAAGAAGGTAACATCAATTAATGATAAAAAATGACACGCTTGCAACAGTTGGTCAAAGCATTTTTGGTCGTGAAAACAGGCTAACTGTTTGTTCACTCATCTCATCATGTACATTTACTATGCGGGTTAAAACAAAGAATTTACTAAGGGAAAGTGTTCACTTTTATTTGTTTTCTTAGATGATGGATTTACATTATACGAACATCATCTTTCAACAAAATATTCAATTGTAAGCCCGCTGAAGTTGTTTAATCTGTCAAAGCATAGTTATTGTACACTAATGAAATAGTGAGCTTACAGAACATAATTAGCTGTTCTGTATGTTCATCTTACAATATTCTGAAAAATTAGTCAATTGAAATATGCATATTATTTTAATTTTAATTTTAATTTTAAATCTAAAAGAAAGGTACTTAGCTACCAACTCCTCTAAGCTATACAGTATAATCATAAAGGAAAGGACTGAATTAAAAATATGAACAATTTAATGAATAAAGTACGTGGGATTTATGAACAGTTTGATGCTAGTCATGATTTTCAACATATTGAACGTGTCTATCAAAATGCATTAGCGATTTTACATACAGAGCCAAAAGCTGATGCAGAGGTCGTGAAAATTGCTGTGCTTTTGCATGATGTAAGTGATAAAAAGTATACCGATAGTAAAGAGCAAGAAAATAAGTTAATTGCTGAGCTGTCTTTAAACGAGGAGAAAAAGCAACATATTCGAGATTGCATTGCACAAGTATCGTTTAATGGTGGTAATGAGCTAGAGGTAACTTCTCTTGAAGCAAAAATAGTAAGAGATGCAGATCGCTTAGATGCTATAGGAGCGATTGGTATTGCACGCACATTTGCTTATGGCGGTGCGAAAGGTCGAAAGCTTTACGATGAAACGGAAGAAGCACGTATGAATATGACAGAGGAGGCATATCGCAAAAAAAATACGGCCTCTGTCACACACTTTTATGAGAAGCTTTTATTATTAAAGGATTTAATGGTAACAGAGAAAGGCAAGCAAATGGCTAAAGAACGCCATCAATTTATGGTACAGTTTTTAGAGCAATTAAAAAATGAAATAGGAAAATAAATGTACTTTTCAATTCTAAGTAACTGTAAATGCAATCTTTAAAACTTTAACTTCTTTCAACAAGATAAAAAGGTATAAGCGCCGCTGGATTAATAGCGAGCTTATACCTTTCTTCATATTGTCTTTCTTTGTACTCGACACCTTTAAAAATTTTTTACCTCCTCTTCGGATATTATTTCAATCAGAATGGATAGTCTTCACTAAGTGGTTGTTCCATGTTTTGTTTAGTAGCTATTAAAGCTGCTTATATAATGGGTCATCACCGAAACATGTACTTGGTTTTAAAAACGAAATTAGCACATGGAACGGAAGGCGGCGACTCCTTGGGGATTAGTGAACAGCTTGAGACCCCGCAGGAGCGTAAGCGACGAGGAGGCTCAAGGTTCGCCCCCAGGAAAGCGTCCGCCTGTAGTGGAATGTGCTGTCAAGTACAGATTTTGGTGAAGAGCCTATATAATATATATCTATTTCTTCTGTTCTCCAATGGATAAAGGCAGCAAGTTAATGGGGGAGAGCGTATTTTTTGATAGGGAAGCTCGGTTTGTTGTCCTTTGTTTACCTGTCATTTGATGTTATGATAAAAATGGATATCAATAATAAACTACATATTAAAAGTAGTACGGACACTAACAACACCTAAATGAAAGAGATGGACAAGTGTAATGAGTCATTTAATTGTACAAAATTTAACGAAAACAGTGGGCGATAAAACGCTCTTTCAAAATATTGAATTTACCATTTATGAGGGAGAGCGTGCGGGGCTAATTGGTATTAATGGTACTGGTAAATCAACGCTGCTTTCTATTTTAGCAGGTGAAATCGAAGCGGATTCAATGAATGTTGACCGCCCAAATAAATACCGTGTAGCATATTTACCACAGGAGCCTACTTTTGAAAGCGGAGAAACTGTGTTACAGGCAGTGTTTGCAGGGGATTCACCGATTTTAAAACTTAATCGTGAATATGAGGAAACGGTTGCTGCACTTGCATTAAATCCAACTTCAGAAAGTTTACAAAAAACGTTATTTAGCATACAGCATCGCATGGATGAGGAGCAGGCATGGGATGTAAATGCACTTGCTAAGACAGCACTTACGAAGCTTGGCATTGAAATGTTTGATAAAGAAGTATTAACACTGTCAGGTGGTCAACAAAAGCGCGTCGCATTAGCTAAAGTATTAATAGAGCCAGCAGATCTTTATTTATTGGACGAGCCGACCAACCATTTAGACGTGCAGTCAACTGAGTGGTTGCAAGAAATGGTGTTACGATTAAAGGGAGCAGTCATATTTATTACCCATGATCGTTATTTCCTAGATGAATTATCTACTCATATTTATGAGCTAGCTGACCAAACATTGTATCGACATACAGGGAATTATGGAGATTATTTAGAAGCACGTGCGATTCGTGAGGAAATGAGAGCAGCCTCTGCACAAAAAGACCGCAACCGCTATCGCTCAGAGTTAAAATGGATTCGTCGTGGTGCGAAGGCGCGTTCGACGAAGCAAAAGGCACGTATTCAACGCTTCGAACAGTTAGAGGAAGGCTTGGAGCGTAATTCAGAGGATGTTTCGCTTGAAATGGGGCTAGCTACAACGCGTCTCGGTCGAAAGGTTTTAGAGGCAGAAAATATTTCAAAGGCTTTTGGCCAACAAAAAATCCTTGAAGACTTTTCATTTTTACTACAACAGGGAGACCGTATTGGTATTATCGGAGCTAATGGTGTAGGAAAATCAACATTATTGAACATGCTAGCAGGTGAACTTACACCGGATATAGGTGAAATTCATGTTGGCTCGACAGTGAAGTTAGCGCATTTCAAACAAACATTACCGAAAATGAATGAAAATGAGCGTATGATTGAATATATTCGAGAAGCTTCAAATGATATAACAGATGCAGAGGGTGTGCGCTATTCGGCGGCTCAAATGCTGGAGCGTTTCTTATTCCCGCTTCATGGGCATGGTACACCGATCGGTAAATTATCGGGTGGCGAGCGTAAACGTCTACATTTATTACGTTTATTAATGGAGCAACCAAACGTATTGTTACTAGATGAGCCTACGAATGATTTGGATATTGAAACACTAGGTGTGCTAGAAGATTTCATTGAGCATTTCCCTGGAGTCGTTATGACTATTTCCCACGATCGCTTTTTCCTAGATCGTATTGCGAAAAAACTATGGATTTTAGATGGTCTTGGACATGTTGAGGAGACACTTGATATTTACAGTGAGTATTTACAAAAGCGTGAACAGGAAGCTGCTGTAAAGGTAGAGGCGCCAAAGGTAGAAAAACCGAAAACCGAAAAGCCTAAGTCAGACAAGAAAAAATTATCCTTTAAAGAGCAAAAAGAATGGGAAACAATTGCTGATGAAATAGAAAAGACAGAGACAGCAATTACGGAGACAGAAGAAGGTATTGCTCACGCGGGTGCTGATTTTACAAAATTACAGGAATTAACGGCGAAGCTTGATGAGCTGAATGCACATTATGAACATCTAATTGAAAGATGGTCGTATTTAGATGAAATTGTAAACGGATAAGGAGCGATATGCGTGAAGATTATTACAATTGAACCGACACCAAGTCCTAATTCAATGAAAATTGTCGTTGATACAGAGTTACCATTTGGCAAAAGCTATAATTTTACAAAGGATAATAAAGATCAAGCAACTGGTGAAGCTGCTGCGATTTTAGCAATTGAAGGTGTCAAGGGAGTTTATCATGTAGCAGATTTCTTCGCTGTAGAGCGTAACGCAAAGTATGCATGGGAAGGTATTTTAGCAAGTATTCGTCAAGTGTTAGGTGAAGAAGTACAAGAAGAAAATGAAACGCAAGTAGCCAGTGAATTTTATGGTGAAGTGTACGTTCATGTGCAGTTTTATAAGCAGGTGCCACTACAAGTAAAAGTATTTGATAATCAACGTGAGCACCGTGTGAGCTGTGGCGAGCAATTTGTGGAGGCTTTCAATAAAATTATTGATACAACAGTTGATGAAAATTATATTTTCCAACGTAAGTGGATTGACTATGGCGTTCGTTATGGAGAGCTCGTGGAAATTGCGGAAGCAGTGAAGCAGGAAATCAATGTGACATATTCTGAGGAGCGTTTAGCAGAAATTGTCTCAACGACTAATGATTCTGAGAAAACAATAGTGAAACCTGCTAAGCTAAAAGTGACTGTTGAACAGTTCACACAACCTGAATGGGAAAAGCGTTTCCAATTACTTGACCAAATGGCGGATCCAGAACTAGATGATTTACCACTTTTAGATTTAGCGTTACAAGATGAACAAATGTCCATCCGTCGCCTGGCAACAGTGTATTTAGGAATGATTGAAGATGTTGCAGTTGTTCCCTATTTAGAAAAGGCATTACAAGACAAAAGTGCAGCTGTACGACGAACTGCTGGCGATTGTATGAGTGACCTTGGCTTAGTGGAATTTGAAGATGCGATGCAGCGAGCATTACAGGATAAAAATAAGCTTGTTCGATGGCGTGCAGCTATGTACTTATATGAAGTCGGTACTGAAAAGTCATTAGTGGCATTAAAGGCTGCCGAAGAAGATAAAGAATTCGAAGTGAAACTACAAGTAAAAATGGCGGTTGCCCGCATCGAACAGGGTGAAGAAGCAAAAGGCTCTGTTTGGAAGCAAATGACAGAATCACGCAAGCAATAAAATGAAAAAACCAGCATTTATTTGAGCTATTCAAATTAGATGCTGGTTTTTTATCTTCATTCAGCAAATTTTTTTGAAAGCGCCCAATCGGAACGGAAATCAAACCCACATTTTGGTAATGATTCAATCTTTTTTTATCGAAAATTAACATAAAATAGATTGTTTTGTTCTTTTCTAACTTTTTACTACTAAACAAAATGTTAATAGCATTATATGTTTTATTAACAAATTGTCTAATGCTTATCTAAAAGGACAATGTTAAAATAATCCGAATTCAGAATATTCTATAAAATAAGGGGGCCTTTAGATGACAGTAATAAATTTAAAGACAACAGAATCTTATTTGCGTGACCGAGAAGTAGTTATTGAGCTTACTCAAAAGCTAGTTCGTATTGAGAGTGTTTATCGAGAAAATGATCCAAATGGCAATGAACAAGAAGTGGCAAATTTTGTTGCTCAATATTTACGTGATATCGGGATTGAAACATATGTAGAGGAAGTTGTGCCAGGCAGACCGAATGTGGTTGGAATTATTGATTCGGGTAAACCAGGGAAAACGCTACTCTTTGAAGGACATACAGATGTTGTGACTGAAGGTAATCGTGAAGCATGGACGTACGATCCATTCGGTGCAGAAATTATTGATGGTCGAATGTATGGCCGTGGTACAAATGATACAAAAGGAAATCTTGCATGTATGATTACAGCTTGCCAGTCGTTATTACTGGATCAGGAGGAATTTACAGGCAAGATTATTTTATGTATTCCTTGTGATGAAGAAGGATTGATGCTTGGCATTAAACATTTTATAAAAAATGGTTGGGCAGATGGTGTAGATGGGGCCATTATATGCGAACCGCAGGAAAATAATGTCAGTATTGCGCAGCGTGGAGCGATACGTTTGAAGGTAGATATTTTTGGTAAGATGGCGCACGGTGCAATTTCTTGGAGCGGCATTAACCCGAACTGGCGTATGGCACGTTTTATCGTGGAGCTAGAAAAATTAGAAAAAGAAGAGCAAGCACGTTTGGGACGAGATCCAATGCTTAATTGGCCATCTATTACACCGACTATTTTGCGAGCACCAGTCAAAGGGGATGCACAAATTAATGTGATTCCTGATCATTGTATGACGACGCTTGATATTCGTACAGTACCTGCTCAGGATCATGATGAGCTTCTCGGCAAAATTGATGCGATTATTAAACGTCTGCAAGCAGATGACCCTGATTTTAAGGTAGAACTAACGGTGCTTGACAACCGACCAGCCACAGCTACTGCAAAGGAGGAACCTGTAGTACAAGCCATTTATGAGGCAGTTGCTGAAGTAACGGAGAAAGAACCAAAATATAACGGTGTCCCAGGGGCTACAGATGGAACATTCCTTCATGTGCACGGTGTCCCAATTGTGACGATTGGTGCAGGTGATCGTGATATTCCCCATCAAATTGACGAATATGTCGATATCGAAGAATTGGCAGAAACAACAGCTATATATCGTTTGGCAGCACTTAAGTTTTTAGCAGGTGATACACAATGACTCACGTAAAAATCGCAGTCATTCCAGGTGATGGTATTGGAAAGGAAGTTATGGAGGAAGCGCTAAAGGTACTAAATTTTCTTCAGGAACATGATTCGTCTTTCCAAATAGAAACAACCATTTTTCCTTGGAGCTCCGATTATTATCTCAAGCACGGTCGTATGATGCCTGAAAATGCACTAGACATTTTAAAAGAGTTTGATGCGATATTATTCGGAGCTATTGGAGATGCTCGCGTTCCAGACGACGTTACGGTATGGGAATTAATTATGCCGATACGAAAAAACTTCCAGCAATATGTGAATTTCCGTCCAATTAAATCGCTACCAGGCATAGCCTCACCGCTTGCCAACGAGAGTGATGTTGATTTCGTTATCTTCCGAGAAAATGCGGAGGGGGAATATTCCGATAGTGGTGGACGAATGTATCATAATCAGCTACAGGAAATGACGATTCAAAATACGATTATGACACGGATCGGTATTGAAAAAATTGTACAAGCCGCCTGTGATTATGCCTATAAATATGGCAAAACAAAAATTACGAGTGCAACAAAATCGAATGCGATTATCCATTCGATGAAGTTCTGGGATGAGCATACGAAAAGAATTCTTGCCCGAAATTTACCAACGCTAGAACTAGAATCTATTTATATCGACGCATTAGTAGCTTACTTTGTGGAGCGACCACAGAATTTTCAAGTTATTGTTGCCTCCAATTTATTCGGGGATATTTTATCTGATTTAGGGTCAGCTATTGTCGGCGGTCTAGGATTATCACCATCAGCCAATTTGAATCCAGAAAAGGAATTCCCCTCTATGTTTGAGCCTGTGCATGGTTCAGCGCCAGATATTGCAGGAAAGGGAATTGCAAATCCAATCGCTCAAATTTGGTCACTCGCTTTATTGCTTGGACATATTGGAAGACCTGATTTAGAGGAGCTCATAGTCCATGCGATTGAGGCGGTGCTACGAGAGGGAATTGTGAAAACGGCTGATATTGGTGGACAGGCGTCAACAGCGCAAATGGGTGATGCCATTTGTCAGGAGATTGTCAAAATGAAATTAGCAGCAGGGGGTGTATAGCATGGCAGCAGAACAACAGGTCATTATTGTCACAGGTGCTGGCGGCGGTATGGGGAAAGCCATTATTCAAGAGCAGCTTGAGAAGGGCAATATTGTAGTAGGGCTCGATCTTTCTGTAGCATCTCTAACAGACTTAGCACAGGATGCCTTGCAATGCTTTGAAGTTAATGTTTTACAGGAGGAACGTGTGAACGACATATGCAAACAGGTTTTTGAAAAGTATGGCCGGATTGATGGACTTGTCAATGCACTTGGCATAGCGCAGGCCGCAACACCGATTGAACAAGTCACGATGGATGAGTGGAATCGGTTAATGGATGTCAATGTGAAAACTTTATTTATAACAACGAAGGCGGTCGTTTCTTATATGAAGGAACGGCAAAAGGGCTCAATTGTAACAATCGCCTCGATTTCTGCTGTCCGCCCGAGACCTGGTTTACAAGCGTATATTGCTTCTAAAGGGGCGGCAGAGAGCTTTGCACGTGGAGTGGCTATCGAATTAGCACCGTTCCAAATACGTGTCAATACAATTCATCCAGGACCAGCGGATACACAGATGCTGGGTCAGTTTGCTGCACAAGGAGCGGACATCGAGCAAACAAAGCAAAGTGTCTTTGTTCAATCAGTACCCCTTGGGCGTTTAGTGAATCCGTCAGATATTGCAGGTGCAGTAAGTTATTTACTTTCAAATGAAGCAAGTATGGTTACAGGAACGACATTACATGTAGACGGTGGTCGCGGACTTTAGGAGGGATCAGGTGAAAAAAATTCCGATATTTATAAACGGTGAGTGGGTTCACGCTGGCTCGGAGGAATTACTGGATGTCATGAATCCCTCTACTGGTGAAATGATTGCCCAAATTACGAATGCGAATAAAGCGCACGTCGATGAAGCTGTTCGTGCTGCACGATTAGCGTTTGAAAGTGAAGAATGGCGGAAAATAAAGGCACATGAACGAGGACAGCTACTTGTTGAATTCGCACACTATATCCGCAAGCATGCAGAGGAATGGAGCTTATTAGAATGTCGTGATGTTGGCAAGCCGTTATCCCAGGCAAGAGCAGATATTGAGGCAGCAGCTCGCTATTTTGAGTTTTACGGAGGAGCAGCTGATAAAGTGATGGGGGATACAATTCCAATTGAAGATGGTATTTTAAATGCGGTAGTGTTAGAGCCTGTTGGGATTACCGTACATATCGTGCCCTGGAATTATCCTATTCAAATAACAGCGAGAAGTGTAGCAGCTGCCATTGCAACGGGCAATGCAGTGATTGTCAAAAGTGCTGAAGATACGCCAATGACAGCACATGCCATAACTGAATGGTTTGCAGATAAACTGCCAAAAGGTATTTTTCAGCATATTACAGGTTTAGGTCGTGAAGTCGGTCCATATTTAACATCACATCCTGATATCAATCACATTACGTTTACGGGCTCTGTCCCAACAGGCATAGCTGTTATGAAATCCGCAGCTGAAAATGTAGTACCTGTGACATTAGAGCTTGGTGGGAAATCGCCTAATATTGTTTTTTCGGATGCAAACATGGAGCAGGCGCTTGAAGGGGTAGTTCGTGCGATTATTCAAAATGCAGGACAAACATGCTCCGCTGGGGCAAGATTGCTGATAGAAGAGCGTGAGAAGGAAACATTTATCGAACAACTAGTACGAAAATTCCAAGCATTAAAAGTTGGTCCAGGTGAAGTAGATGTTGATATGGGTCCATTGTTAAATGAACGACAATATACGAAGATCTCAACACTATTGCAAAAAGCGAAGGAAGATGGCTATGTGGTCACTGGTGGCGAAACATTGACGATTGAAGGCTATGAAAAAGGCTATTATATACAACCGACCATACTAGATGGCGTAGATGTGAACGATCCGCTAGCACAAGAGGAAATTTTCGGACCCGTGTTGACTGTTTTTACGTTTACAACTGTCGAAGAAGCGATTGCCTTAGCGAATAGTACAGACTACGGTTTAGTTGCGGGCGTTTGGTCAAAGGATATAGATACTGCTCATTATGTCGCGAGCCGAGTACAGGCCGGGCAAGTGTTTGTCAATAACTACGGGGCAGCAGGCGGTATACAAATGCCTTTTGGTGGCTATAAAAAGAGCGGCATTGGGCGAGAAAAAGGCTTTGTCGCGCTAAGAAATTATACGCAAATGAAAAATATCGCCATACGCTATGCACCACCTAATCAGTGAGATGGAGGGATGCATTTGGAAGAAAATCAAGTGCTACTAGAGGTAAATCATTTAATAATAAATTTTCATTTAAAAAATGGCAAACAGGCAAAAGTTGTTGATGATGTGAGCTTTACGATTCGTAAAGGCGAAACAGTTGCACTTGTAGGTGAATCTGGTAGCGGAAAAAGCATTACATCATTATCAATTATGCGTTTACTACCAATACCACCAGGAGAAATTACAGCGGGTACTATTAAATTGAATGGCAAAAATCTACTAGACTATAAAGATAAAGAGATGAGCCATATAAGAGGCAATGAAATTAGTATGATTTTTCAAGAGCCGATGACCTCTTTAGATCCAGTTTTTACAATTGGCAATCAAATGATAGAAGGAATTCGCAGACACCAAAAGATGTCTAAAAAAGACGCATGGGAGAAATCTTTACAGTTTTTAAAAGAAGTCGGTATTGCCAATACAGAAAAGGTTATGACAGAATATCCACATCAATTATCAGGCGGAATGAGGCAGCGTGTCATGATTGCGATCGCCATGTCCAATAATCCTCAGTTGTTAATTGCAGATGAGCCAACAACAGCACTTGATGTAACCGTACAGGCACAAATATTAAAGCTCATGATGAAGATGAAGGAAGAGCATCATTCGGCTATATTATTTATTACGCATGATATGAGCGTTGTTGCACAAACGGCAGATCGTGTCATGGTCATGTATGCGGGGCAAATCGTAGAGGAAGCACCAATGCAGGAGCTTTTTCTAAATCCAAAGCATCCGTATACGACTGCCCTTTTAAAAACAATGCCGAGTCTTGAGACGGATGTTAAAAGATTACCTTCCATTCCAGGCACCGTCCCGCCAGCTTATGCGTTACCAGAAGGCTGCCGATTTGCACCACGCTGTCCATTTGCGATGGAACAATGCCGTGTCACTCAGCCAGAGGTCATCCATATTCAAGATGAGCATAAAGTACGCTGCCATTTATTTAAAGAGGAAAGGATGGTGGATCATGACGAAAAAAGAAGTTTTGCTTGAAATTAATCATTTAAAAGCCTACTTTCCTGTGAAACGTAAGTCGATGAAGGAAGAGAAAAAAGTCATTAAAGCAGTCGACGATATTTCCATTGAGATTTTCCGTGGCGAGACGCTTGGCATAGTAGGCGAATCTGGCTCCGGGAAATCAACGTTTGGACGGACAATTTTGAAACTCGTTGAACCGACTTCGGGAGAAATTTTGTATAAAGGGCAGCCTATTCAGCAATTAAAAGGCAACAAGCTACAAACCTATCGCAATCAAATGCAAATGATTTTTCAGGACCCTTTTGCATCTCTGAATCCTCGTATGCGAATAGGTGCCATTATCGAAGAACCGATGAAGCTGCAATTAACATTAACGAAGGCGCAACGTAAAGAACGTGTGAAGGAGCTTTTACAAAAGGTAGGTCTATCAGAGGATGCGATGCAAAAGTTTCCGCATGAATTTTCTGGAGGTCAACGGCAACGAATCGGTATTGCACGGGCTCTTGCTATTCATCCAGAGTTCATCATTGCGGACGAGCCTGTATCTGCGCTAGATGTATCGGTGCAGTCACAAGTCTTGAACTTAATGATGGATTTACAGGATGAATTTCATTTAACCTATTTATTTATCTCACATGATTTAAGTGTTGTGAAACATATAAGTGATCGAGTGGCGGTGCTGTATTTAGGGAGAGTGGTGGAAATTGGCACGAAGAAAGAATTATTTGCTAATCCTCTACATCCATATACACAAGCATTACTGTCAGCGATTCCAGTAGTAAATTTTGATAAGCCGAAACAGGAAATACCGTTACAAGGTGAATTGCCGAACCCGATGAATCCACCTATTGGCTGTGTGTTCCATACACGTTGTCCTTTTGTGATGGAAAGATGTCATCAGGAACGACCTGTACTTCAAGAGAAAAATAAAGATCAACGAGTAGCCTGCTTATTATATGATTAATAATCTGAATATTAAGTCTTTTTTTGAAGGTGAGGTGTATAGTATGTTTGGCAATATTACAGATGTGCCTGGAGTTAAGGTTGGGCATGCAGAAAATAATGAAGGCATTACAGGCTGTACAGTAATCTTAGCCGAAAATGGTGCAGTTTGCGGTGTCGACGTAAGAGGCTCTGCACCGGGCACTCGAGAGACTGATGCACTTGATCCTATAAATGAAATAGATCGAGTACATGGGATTTGCTTGTCTGGAGGAAGTGCATTTGGATTAGATGCAGCAACAGGGGTCATGCAATATTTAGAGGAGCAGGGTGTTGGTGTGGATGCGGGTGTTACGACAATACCGATTGTCCCTAGTGCTGTGCTTTTTGATTTATTTATCGGTGATCCAAAGACTAGACCTACAGCTCAAATGGGCTATGAAGCGGCCAAAAGTGCGATTGTTGGGCCATTCGCAAATGGTAATACAGGTGCTGGTTATGGTGCGACTGTAGGCAAATTGGCAGGACCTCAATTTTGTATGAAAGGGGGGCTTGGTAGCGCCGCTATCGCTGGCAAAAATGATCTTGTTGCTGGTGCAATTGTTGCTGTCAATGCTGTTGGGGATATAAAAGACCCAAATACAAGACAAATACTAGCAGGTGCGAGGAATCCAAAAACAGGGGAATGGTTGGATTGTTGTGCTTATTTAGAGGAACATGTGCAATCAGAAGCGCTGTCTGGCACGAATACGACAATTGGTGTCATTGCAGTGAATGCCAAACTAACAAAAGCAGAGGCGAAAAAAATAGCGCAGCTGACACAAAATGCCCTCGCACGCACCATTTATCCTGTTCACACAATGCTAGATGGAGATACGGTTTTCGTGCTAGGTACAGGAGATAAAACATATCCAGTCGACTATTTGGGACATTTGGCTACAACGGTTATGGAGGAAGCGATATTAGTTGGTGTGAAAGAGGCTGATAGGTTAGCAGAAGTAGAGAGCTATAAAAGCATTCAAATAAAGAGCATTGAGGGAACAGGGGGAAATTGACATGAGGCTGAATAAAAATTGGTTGCTGCTGTTGTTGGTATTGATAGTAGGTTTACTAATAAGTGCATGCTCAAGTGATGATGGGAAAGAAGCCAGTTCAGGTGAAAAGTCAGTAGCAGAGTTACCTCAAGAAATTGTAGTTCGTGTAAATGATGACCCAGATTTTTTAGATCCACATAAAGCAACAGCATCGATATCATACCAAATGATTCTCAATATTTTTGAAGGACTAATGGCACCAGAAACCGATGGATCTTTAAAAGAAGGGCTAGCAGAAAGCTATGAAATATCTAAGGATGGCTTAACATATACCTTCAAAATTCGCCCAGGTGTGAAATTTCATAATGGTGAGGATTTAACGATTGAGGATATTCAATATTCATTTGATCGTTTAATGGGGAAAAACGGTGGAGAAAAGATGTCAAACAGCTTTGATAATGTTGCGTCAACAGAAGCACCAGATGCCAATACATTTGTCATAAAGCTGAAAGAGCCAAACTCTAATTTCCTCTATTCATTAACTGCTCGACAATCAGCGATCGTACCAAAAAGCAATGATGGCAAGCATAATGAAAATCCAATAGGTACTGGGCCATTTGCTTATGTAAAATATTCTCCTGGTACAAATTTAGAGCTGAAGAAAAACGAAAACTACTGGAAGGAAGGTCTTCCATACTTAAATAAAGTGACGTTTACATTCCAATCAGATGATCAAGCAGCAATAATGAGTTTAATGGCCAATGAAGTAGACTTAACGAGTGTTCCTTGGCATCGTGTAGGTGAAGTGAAGGGGAACTATAATGTATCGCATCAAAATAATAACTCATCGTTAATCATTACATTTAACGAAACAAAAGCACCATTTGATAATGTCAAGGTCCGTCAGGCAATCAACTACGCAATAAGTAAGTCCGATATTATTGACTCCGTGTTTGCTGGCTATGCTGTACCACTCGGTTCAAATATGAGTCCTGCGATGGGAGACTATCAAAAGAAAGGCCTAGAAAGCATGTATAAGCGAGATGTGAAAAAGGCAAAAGCATTATTAGCGGAAGCGGGTTACCCTGATGGCTTTAAAACAAAAATTACAGTGTCTTCGCATAACGATATTTATTCGAATATCGCTCAAATCGTTGTAGATAATTTAAAGGAAATCGGTATTGACGTGGAAATTGAAGTTGTAGAATGGGGAATTTGGCTAGACCGAGTTTATTTTGGCCGCGACTATCAAATGACAACGATTGATTTAACAGGTCGAGCATCTGCCTACGAAGTATTAAATGATTACATTTCAACGAATGAGAGTGAAAACTTCTTCTTATTTAAAAATGATGAGTACGACAAAATGATGACAGATGTTTTGAAGGAAGCAGATCAGGCAAAGCAAATGGACTATTACCATCGTGCACAGGAAATTTTAGCTGAGCAGGCAGCAGCGGTTTACATCGCGGATTATCAAATTGTTTGGGGCTCTGACAAGCAAGTTACAGGATTAAAGAACTACCCATTCTGGTTCCACGACATGTCTGAAGTGAAATTTTCTAACTAGAAAGGGATGAGTTCCAATGATGTATATTATACGTCGATTCATTCTGTTAATGACAACCATCCTTTTAGTGTCGATTATTACATTTGGTGTTTTTCAAATTTTACCTGGTGATCCGGTTCGGACAATGTTGGGGACTGAAGCCGATCCCACACAAATTGAAAATTTGCGATCAGAGCTTGGCTTGAATCGGCCCCTTTATGAGCAATACACGGATTGGATGAAGGGATTATTGACAGGGGAATTAGGAAATTCTATTCGTTTTTCAATGCCAGTAAAAGACTTATTATTTGACCGACTTCCTGTAACGATGTCATTGGCTGGGCTCACACTCATCATTGTGTTATTCATTTCCTTACCATTAGGGATGTTTGCGGCGAGAAGACAAAATAAGCTAAGTGATGTGTCATTATCGACAGTGACACAAGTTGGTATGGCCGTTCCCTCTTTCTGGCTTGGCATGATGATTATTTTGTATATTGGCATGCAATTTAGTTTTTTTAAAATTAGTGGATATATTCCGTGGACGCAAAGTGTAGCAGGAGCGCTAAGCACGCTTGTTCTCCCTGCATTAACCATTGCGATTCCGCAAATTGCGGTTAATTTCCGCTATGTTCGTACTGCTATTTTAGAACAAGTTCAGCTCGATTACGTGCGTACGATTCGCAGTAAAGGGATGTCAGAGCACAATGTTATGTATAAACATGTTTTAAAAAATTCGATGATCCCGATATTAACGGTCTTTGGACTGATCATGGCAGAGGTCGTGGCGGGAACAATTATTGTGGAACAAGTATTTTCATTGCCAGGTGTTGGTCAACTGCTGATCACAGCTATTAGCAATCGAGATTTCCCATTAGTGCAAGGAATCGTCATGTATATTACGGTAGCGGTGGTCATGATCAATTTTATGGTCGATATTTTATATTCTGTGATAGATCCTAGAATCCGATTACGATGAGGGGTGGATACGATGAAAAATATACAAAGGTACACGAAAAATATCAATTTAATCATTGGTCTACTAGTCATTGTCGGTTTTCTAATCGTGATGATTGTCAGCTTTTTTTATACGCCACATGATGTGAACGCTATGAATATACCTCAAAAGTTACGCAGCCCAAGTAGTAACTATCTTTTTGGTACGGATGAATTTGGTCGTGATATTTTTAGCCGTATTATGAAAGGAACACAAACGGCCTTTGCAGTCGGTTTACTGACAGTATGTATAGGAACAATTTTTGGTATTTTAATTGGAGGGATAGCGGGCTATGTAGGTGGCTGGATCGATGAAATTTTTATGCGCATGATGGATGCATTAATGGCCTTTCCAGGAATTATTTTAGCTTTAATGCTCGTTGCCGTATTTGGACCAGGGATCGTCAATACTGCTATAGCATTAGGCATTATCGCCATACCGGCCATTGCCAGAATTGCACGTAGTGGCTTTGTTCAACATCGTGACGCCGAATATGTATTAGCTGCAAAGTTAATTGGCGTAAAGCCCTATAGCATCATGTTCCGCCATATATTACCGAATATTTCATCGCAGATTATTGTCGCAGCAACTGTGACCTTTGCAACCGCAATGCTTGCAGAAGCGGCACTGAGTTACTTGGGGCTTGGCGTGCAGCCACCAAACCCTAGTTGGGGGCGAATGTTAAAAGACTCACAAGCCTATTTAGTTGGGGCCCCTTGGTATACTTATGCGCCAGGTGGAGCTATTACAGTACTGGTGCTAGGCTTATATATGCTTAGCAATGCGTTACGTGATTTTATGGATCCACGTTCTAAAGCGTAGGATATCGGATGCTGTTTTTTTCACTGCTATTTCTATATTTTAAAGGTGGTCCTATCAGCGGGGAAAGGGATTTAGCGGCGCAAAAGATGGTTTTAGCGGCGGAAAAAGGGATTTTACCGGCGCAAACGACGATTTTAGCAGCGGAACAAAGTTTTACCGGCGGAAACAAGGATCTTAGCGGCGCAAAAGGTGGTTTTACCGGCGCAAACGACGATTTTAGCAGCGGAAACAAAGTTTTACTGGTGAGAATTTTTATAGAGGAGCAAAAAGTTTAGAGGGAATAGCCCCTGAAAAATAGCAAACTAGGTAAGAGGCTAGTTTGCTATTTTATTTCACTGTAATAGCTCTTTGATTTTTTCCCATAATGGTTTAATTTCTTCGTGATCTGGCGCATTATCGAATATCCAACTTGATTCATAGTGGAAAGCGTTCACTAATTTCTTTACGGCTACCCCATGAGTTACTAGGCTCGTACAATTCATAATATCGACGATCTCATCTAATGGGTTAGGAGGTAACGAATGATGTAACGCTTTAAGTCCAAGTGATGCCCGTTCAGGACAATATTTATGGAGTAGTACTTTGGCGAAATGTTCTAAACTATGCCGCAGTAATTGAACGCACCAAATGTCATTTCCACGCGAAGCACTCTTATAATATTGATACAAATACCAAACAGTATCATCTACAGCATCTTGAAATTCAAGTGGATTTAATGACAAAGTTGTATTCCTCTGTTTAGATGTAAGAATTCCATTTGGATCAAATAATACTTTAACTTCTTTCAGTGGAAGTCTCTCACCTCCATAGGTGTGAGATGAATGCGGTTTTAAGGTAACTTTTCAGTGTGTGTCCAAACAACCACTGAAAGAAGTTAAAGCCTCCGGCGGATGTCAAGGAATCGGAAAGGAGTACTTTGTGCAAGCACAAAGCCGATTCCGGACGCAATTATGCCGAGGCATAATTGATTTACATCTTTATTACTTATTTCAGAGGGGGCTACGGTGAATAAATCGATATGAATCATATCTTCATATACGACTAAGAGCTGAGGCGCGATTATATAGATGTCATCAACGAATAATATTTGTTTATAAGCTTCAATATGGCGGATACGTTGTGGCAAAAATGCCTCGATATGTTCTTCCTTCACAACACAATACATATCAATATCTGAAAATTCATCATGCTCATCTCTAGCGATTGACCCTCTTAAAAATACAGCTTCAATATATTGATCATTTTTTAAACTTTCAAGTAAAACATCAACAACATGATCCAATTTCAATTGTAAATTTTCTCCCTTCTTGATTCTTGATCTATTAAAATAAGCTACTCAAAATTATATTTGAGCAGCCTTATTTTCTAGACTTCCTTTACAACTGTACCTGAAAAGTTGTCGTGAGGAAGAAGTTGACCGTTTTGTTGTTCAAAGGCTTTGGGATTTTTTAAGTAATCAAAAGTGCTAATTGTATCTCGATAAGCCATCCGTTTAATAATTTGAGGGGTTGTTAGCTTTGACCCATTTTCATTTGCAAGTTCGAGTCCCATTGTTTTATAGCCAACTGTTTGTCCATTTTTACGTAATTGTGCAAATTCAAGAGACCACATAACGACTGTTGGTGTGATCATTGCATGGATTGCCTCGTTTTTCACTTTTTTTCGCAGGACATATTCTACACCAGCTCCGACAACTGTTGATATTGCCAAATCAATGAAAAATGCTTTCGTACGCTTTTTAGTAATAGATTTCACTTTAGCTCCTCCTCTTATCCAACGTGTCACTACCTAATACGAATGACATTAGAATAAGTTCCGAAATATTCAAAAAATAATATCGTTTTTAAGTGACAGTTCGTGCTTGGCAAGATAAGATGCAAAGGCACCATGTTTTTCTGTCGATGCTCCTGCATAATGATTCGCGAATGTAAGGAGAGGGGTAGCCTGCTGCTTACAAAAGTCGAGTAGATTGATGGCTGTAATCTGCTTGCTAAGGAGAATAGTTAACACCGCTCCAATAAAGGCATCGCCCGCTCCAGTTGTATCAATCGCATGTACCTTGTCAGCTGGTACTTTCATATGGTGCTTATTCGTATAAAGACTTGCTCCTTCTGCTCCACGTGTAATGATGAGTACTTGTACTTTCCCCTGAAACAATGATTGGACTGCTGATTCTTCATCCTCAATCGCCGTTAAAAACAAAAGCTCTTCCTCGGACAATTTAACGAGATGGGCTTTTGGTAAAAATTCTAAAATGGTTTGACGACAGGCCTTCTCATCGTTCCATAGAGGCAATCGAACATTGGGGTCAAAAGATACAAGACTACCTGCCTGATGAGCCTGTTCTATCAAAGCTATATGTGCATGCTTCATTGGACTTTCCACTAAATTAACTGAACAAAAATGAAGAATATCAGTACCTGTTAATATATTTGGTGGAAGTTGATCTTTGTTGTAAAGTAAATCTGCTGCATGGCGACGATAAAATAAGAAGTCACGGTCCGCATCATTTGTCAGTGACACAAAGGCCAAGCTTGTTTCACCTTGATCCGTTTGACTAATATAGCTCGTATCGACCCCAGCCTGCCTTAACGTGTCAACGAGGAAATCTCCAAAAGCATCCTGACCTACTTGTGTGATGAGAGCTGATTGTTGCCCAAGCTTTGCACAAACAGCTGCAACATTGGCAGGGGCCCCACCAGCATTTTTAGTAAATTGCTCTACTGTAGAAAGGGAGGCATTTTGTTCAGTAGGCGTAAAATCAATTAATAATTCACCAATTGCATAAAGTTTACTCACGGAATAATCTCCTTTACATCAGTCTGAGGCACACGCTTTTTCTTTGGTACGTAAATGGTGTAAAAAATGCCACCAAAAATTAATACAATACCAAGTGTTTGCATGAAGCTTGGCATAAAATCAAGTAATAGCATATCGAGGAATATAGCAACAACAGGGTCAACAAATACTAATACTGAAACTAGAATTGTAGAGAGACTACGAATGCTATCAAAAAATAAATAGTAAACAAATCCTGTATGAATAAAACCTGTCCCTAAAATATAAAGCCAGTTTGTTGTCGTTAAGCCTTCAAATAGTGAAAAATCAACAAATGGTAATAGTATGACAATTCCAACTGTTGTTTGGATATATGTTAATGCATAGGAGCTAAGGTTTATGATCGTTTTACTTGTGAGCATCGTAAACGCATAAAATAGTGCAGACAGTAATGCCCAAATAAAACCTGATTTCATAAATTCAGAGAGTGTCAAAAAATTATTTAAGCCGATAATGAACATACTTCCGATAAAACAAGTTACTGTTGCTAGCAATGCTTGAATGGTCATCTTCTCTTTTAAGAACAATGCGCCAAAAATTAATACAAATATAGGTGCTAAATTATAGATAGAAATAGCAATGGAAATCGACATTTCTTCAAAGGCTTTAAATAAAAATACCCAGTTTAAGACGATAAAGACACCACAAAGAAGTGTTTGTAATATTTCTTTTTTATCCCATTTCTCTGTTTTATGCCCGCCTGTAATGAGCCACATTCCTCCTAGAAAGAGGGTAGCGCAAATACATCTGACAAATACTAGCTCGATAGCAGGTACGCCCGTATGAACAGTAAAAAAACCAATGGAGCCAAAAAGAGCCATGGAAACCGTTAATTTTATGATGGCTGAAATGTTCATTCTAAACCTTCTTTCTATTAAAAGTATTATGAGGACAGACGATTATGTATACTAAAACCGCTCAACTAGCAGCTCAGGACACGCTACTCAAACCACTACAATCCATCTCTCCGCTTTAAAAAGTAAAGAAAGCCGACAGAGGAGTAAGATAACAACTGCCGGCTTTTACTTAATAGTTCTACCTTTATTCTCGGATTTGTCCGTTACCATGAATGAAATACTTTGTAGATGTTAACGCAGGTAAACCCATTGGTCCACGCGCGTGTAATTTTTGCGTACTAATACCAATTTCTGCACCATAGCCAAATTCAAAGCCATCCGTAAAACGAGTTGAGGCATTATGATAAACAGCTGCAGCATCCACGCTATTTAAGAAGATGTCCGCTACTAGTTGATCTTCTGTAATAATGGCTTCAGAGTGGTTCGTACCATATTTATTAATATGTTCGATTGCTTCATAAACGTTTTCCACAATTTTAACGCTTATCTTTAAATCTAAATATTCAGTGGCATAATCTTCTTCGGTTGCTTGATGAGCAAAATCAAGTTTTTGACAAACGATTTCATCACCGATAATTGTTACACCAGCCTGATGCAAAGCACTTAGTAGCTGTTTGCCATGCTCATTAAACCAATCAGGATGAATAAGTAAGCTTTCTGCCGCATTACAAACAGAAGGGCGCTGTGTTTTCGCATTTAGACAAATTTTTTCTGACTTTATGTAATCGGCAGTTTGGTCCACATAAATATGGCAGTTGCCAGCACCTGTTTCTAGTACTGGAACAGTGGCCTCATTAACGACTAAGTCAATTAGTGCCTTTCCACCGCGAGGGATTAAGACATCTAAGTAATCTTTTAAATGGAATAATTCTTTTGCTGTTTCCCGATTCGTATCCTCAATTAATTGAATCGCGTCTACAGGGATTGCTGTTTTTTCAAGTGCCCGATGGATCGTTGCTACAAGGGCTATGTTTGAAAATTTTGCTGAAGAACTGCCGCGTAAAATAACAGCATTTCCTGTTTTCAATGATAATGTTGCAGCATCGACTGTTACATTAGGACGCGCCTCGTAAATCATCCCGATCACACCTATTGGCACCATACGCTTTTCAATCAATAATCCATTATCTTTTTCAATTCGCTCTAGAAGGCTACCGACTGGGTCATCTAATTTTACGAGTAAATGAATAGCATTTGCCATAGCCTCTACTCGTTCTTTGTTGAGCATGATACGATCAAGTGTAGAAGCAGGCATTCCTTGTTGCTCACCATGAGCTAAATCTTTTGCATTTTCAGCAATAATAGTATCTTGGTCGATTATCAACTGCTCAGCAATTTTTGTAAGTGCATTATTTTTTTCACAAGTCGTTTTAATGTTTAAAATATAGCTTGCGGCTTTTGCCAGTTTTCCTTTTTGTTGAACTTCACTTGTCATGTAAATTCCCCCTTAATTTGTTTAAATTTTTAGCCATTTGTCTCGGTGAATAACCTCAATTGGATAGTTCGCTAACTCATTTGTACGTTTTCCCATCGAATGTGCTAATTCAAGGGAGGAATATAAGACCTCACCCCGGCCAAGTAGCCTATTGTCACTATAGACCTCAACTACGTCGCCATTTGCGAAATCACCTTCGACACGACATACACCAGCAGGCAACAAGCTTTTCCCATTTGCCAATAGCGCATGTTCAGCACCGCTATCTATAAAAATTTTACCAGATACTTCCGTGAGTGCAATCCACTGTTTATTATTTGTTAAAACAGCAAGAGCCTCATGCTCAACATACGTACCATCACCGCGTCCTTCCATAATATCGACAAGCTTATTCGCGCCGTGACCAGTTCCGATAAATACCTTAACGCCTGCATTTAAAGCTGCTCGAGCTGCCAGTAATTTGGATTCCATACCACCTGTACCTACCTTAGAGCCTGCACCATCTGCAAAACCAAGCATTTCATCGGTTACCTCTGTTAAACGATCAATACGTTTGGCATGTGGGTCTTTATTTGGATTTGCGTTATAAAGTCCATTTATATCTGTTAAAATAATGAGCTGATCTGCATGAACAAGTCCACTTACAAGTGCCGATAGCATGTCGTTATCTCCAAACGTTAACTCGCTGACAGATACGGTATCATTTTCGTTAATAATCGGAAGCATAGATCGCTCTAGTAATTCCTCAAATGTAGCGTATGCGTTTTTATAGCGCTCCTTTTTTGAGAAATCAGTACGTGTTAGTAAAATTTGTGCAGGCACAATATCATAAATGCTAAATAAAGCGTTGTAGATTTGGATAAGTAAGCTTTGCCCAACAGCCGCCGCAGCCTGTTTACCTTTGACCGTGATTGGACGAGTAGGGTAGCCTAGCTGCTTAAAACCTGCTGCAACTGCACCTGATGAAACAAGTAACACTTCATGACCACATTTTTTTAATTCAGCAATCGCTTGAACATGGTCCATTAAACGTATTTTATCAATTTCACCTTTTGCATTTGTTAAGGAGCTACTTCCAATTTTAACGACGATTCTTTTTCTTTCCATAACAATTCCTCCAATTCGTCATTTCATTAGCATTATTCGCTACTAGTTTTTTTCAAAATAAAAAACCTCTTCATCCTAACAATTAGGACGAAAAGGTTTGCTTTCCGTGGTACCACCTACATTGAACGTCATTGACATTCCACTTTGCTCATAACGCTTGAGACTGCGCCTAGTTTAGCTAGGACGTTTTACGAAGTAGGTTCTTTAGTCTTTCTTGTACAATGCCTTACAGCCGATGGGCATCGCTCTCTGATCAAGCAGTTTCTAGGTACTAGTCTTCGCACGCTTTTATTGTATAATTCAACATCTTTTGTATAGGGGTTCTTTAGGTTGATGCCCCAATCCTTAAAAAGTAATTGAATAAAGAATGCACTACTTCAGCGTGTCTGTCAAGTTGATTAGAAAAATTAATAGAAAGTTCTGAGTAAATAAGTAGGTAATGCCGAACACACGAGGGGAAAGAGTGAAGGGGAACAAATCTTTGTTTACTTGAACCACCAAATTGCAATGACTAGTGGGAGCATCGCCATGACAATTACGAAGAAACTCCATAATATTTGTTTTCCAGAAGACATATTTTTGGGTTTGATACTCATTTGTTCATATAGTTTGTTGATAGCACCTTGTTCTTTCGAATAAAGCATGGCGTGAAATTCATCGTAATCTTGAATATAACTTGAGGGAGGACGTGGACTGAAGCGCAAATTTCGAATATCGTCCGTAATCTCTTTTTCACCCATCCAATAAGTAATAACAGGCGCTAAACCTGATGTTTGCGTAGCCTGTACTTCGATATCATGTGTTTTCATTCTATAATAGACATTCCCTTGCTCGTCTTCATATTGCTTGACAATATCACTTACTGCCATCGACAAACACCTCTTTCTCCAAAACGATACGACTTACTTTTATTATAAGGTATTAAAAGAGAAAAGTATTGTAATTACGAGCATTATTGGTTGGTGAATTTTTCTAGCGAAGTTCAGGAGAACATATTGTCATGTAGTATACTAGGAATAAAACCATTATATAATGGTTCTTTCTGAAAGAAGTGGCTCCTCACCAAAACGTGTGGCCCAAGTAGTCGCCCAGCCTCCACGCCAATCAACTTATATACAAGGCGTACATCTTAACAAATGTCATCCGCGACTTTTGGTGATGAGCCAAATAAATAGAAAGAAGGGGAAGTATTGGAAATTTCAACGATTTTAGCGTTTTTAGGAGCCGCAATGATATTAACAATAATGCCAGGACCCGATAATTTATTTGTACTTGCACAAAGCATTACACAGGATAAAAAGGCTGGTATAGCAACATCACTAGGTCTATGTACAGGTTTGCTCGTTCATATTGGAGCTGCTGTTCTCGGTATCTCGGCTATTATTTATCAATCAACAGTTATTTTTTCAATTGTTAAATTTGCAGGAGCGGCCTATTTATTATATTTAGCGTGGCAATCATTTCGAGCGAAAGGCGATCCACTCACATTGGATCAGCAAAATAAACAAGCCTATTTGACGTTATATAGAAAAGGTATTTTAATGAATATTTTAAATCCAAAAGTATCTTTATTTTTCTTAGCACTATTGCCACAGTTTGTAAATCCATCTAATGGTCATGTAGGTTTACAGATGTTATTATTGGGTATTATATTTTTAGTACAAGCGCTTATACTATTTTCATTATTTAGTATTTTTGCAGGTAAAGTAAGAAATGTGATTATTGGAAAGCCTGCTATTGCTAAACGATTAAATACGATTCAAGGCGTCCTTTTCACTTTTATTGGGATACAAATAGCACTTAGTAAACAGTAAAGGGGTGATTTTTATGGCAATTTTACATATTACCTTTAGCTTATCTACACAAGGTGCGATAAAAAATGTAATTCGCCAAAATCATTTACAGCGAGATGAGTCGGTGCTTAGTCTAGATGATATTTTCTCGATTGGTCCACTTAGCAGCTTTGAAGAACGCAACAGCTGGTTAGAAGCCTATATATTTAAGGACAATGAAGAACGTGCATTGTACGAGGAAAATCATGAAGAATGGAAGAAGAAAATTGCAGGTTTACCGTGTGATGTTGATGTCTGGGTTTGGTATAGCCAAAATACTCATGAAGAGATAGGGCTACGATTTATTATGAGCGAATTGATCAATAAATGTAATATGATCTATGGGATTGATGCCACAAAAGGTTTAAAACGTGTACAGCCAAACATGATGATTCGTCATACTGGTGAGCTTGTGTCAGATTTGCTAATGAAGCTCCGCTCAGAGGCAAAGCGTTTTTCTATTGATGAATGTCAGCGACTTGCAAAGGAATGGGATGTGCTTACACAAAATTCCAGTACATTGCGGGTTTGGCAAAATGGAATTAAACATGTAATGGAAGATGCGTTAGATCCTATCATTATTGAACGTGCGCAAAGAGCACATGCCGAACTAAATGAGGAATGGCTAATACCGATGCGCATTATCGGCGAAACACTTGCTGCAATTGATGACTATTTAAGTGAAGAGTTTGTGGAAAAACGTCTGGTGACCCTTGCAAAGCAGGGACATTTTGAGATTGATGGGGATACAAAAGATATGTATTCTTATCAAGTAAAATATGTAGGGGAATAATAGTAAAATTACTTTGTGCTGAAGAGTAAAAATGGATAAACCTCTTGAAAATTTTCCTGAAACTATTTAAACATAGAACAAAAGCGAGTAGCAATTACGTAGAGGTAAAATTGTTACTCGCTTTTGTTCATTAGTCCAACAGGAGCTCTCAATTATTTTTTTTCGAAAAAATCGAATACAAATTGCTGAAATTGTCGTGCTGATGGTGGAAGATATCGATTTTCTATCCAGGCCATACCTATTATACGTTCACATACCATATCCTCCACACGAATTTTAGCCAATTTATTTGGGTTTAAGTCTTCGTCAACAGGCAGTATCGATACGCCAAGTCCAGCACTTACAAAGCCAGCAACTGTCGATACCTCATCACCTTCGAAGGTAATCTTCGGCTTAATACCTGCAGCATTTAATAATCGATCAGCGGTACGGCGCAATGCGTAGCCTTTTTTCAACAGAACAAAATTTTCATTTTCCAGTTCCTTCATTTTAATGCTTTTACGGGTGGCGAGAGGATGGTCGATCGGCACCATAATATAAAGCTCATCACGCCATAGCTCCTTCCAGCAAACAGGGGGCTCCGTGTCAATCGCTGCAAGTAAACAAAGGTCTAACTCTCCCGCGAGCAATTGCTTCAGCTGGGAATGTGAGTAATTTTGTGTAAAGTGAAAGCGAATATGCGGATGGTTTATCCGGAAAGCGCGGATTAAATCAGGTACGATGCTAGTCCCCAGAGTATGTAAAAAGCCGAGTGACACATCACCAAGCTCTGGGTTATTCAGCTCCTGTAATTCTATAACTGCTTTTTCATATTCCTTGCGCATACGTAGGACACGATACAAAAAAAGCTCGCCATATCGGTTGAGCATAATCGAACGTCCTTGTCTGTCAAACAAGGGTACTCCTAATTCCTCTTCAAGCTTTGAAATCGAGCGACTTAATGCTGGCTGAGAAATCGCTAATGCTTCTGCAGCACGTGTCATATGCTCAAGTTTTGCAACCGTGACAAAATATTCTAATTGCTGCCACTCCATGTTCTCACCCCCATTCCTTTTAATTTGAGTTATCTGCATTATAACGATAAAAGGGTAGGAAGTATAGGCGCCATAAAAAATTTTTAAAAGACGGAGAACTAAAAAGAAGAATGCAAAATTTAAAGTCGCAGAAAGTGTGATATGACAGCTATTAACCTCACATCATTGATGCATGAAAAACATCAATATGATAAAAACTATAAATTGTACATTATGAATAAAGGGTGTTAAGATAGACACATAAAATACACAATTAAGAAATTTCCGTGAAGGGGATATTATAAAATGAAGTTAACAAAGCCAGAACCTCTTACTATTGAGGGAGGCAATAAAGCCGTACTATTACTGCATGGATTTACAGGAAGCACAAAAGATGTGAAAAAGCTAGGAGAATTCTTAGCTCAACGAGGATATACTGTTCATGCACCGATTTATAGTGGGCATGGCGTTGAACCAGAAGCACTACTTGAAACAAAACCAGAAGATTGGTGGAACGATGTTGTGGAAGGTTATAACTTCCTGCAAAGTAAAGGCTATGAAGAAATCGCTGTAGTAGGGATTTCACTTGGCGGCGTATTCTCGTTAAAAGTAGCAGAGACGTTTCCAGTGAAAGCATGTGTTGCAATGTGTGCACCAATCACACGAGACAATTCTAAAGGCTTATTTACGCGTTTATATCATTATGCTCGTTTATATAAACACTTTGAAAATAAATCGAAAGATCAAATTATTTCAGAGTTACATGAACTTCGTATTACACCAAAGGATTCATTAGATGGTGTTACACGTTTAACTACAGAAACACGCGATGAATTATCAACAATTAAAGCACCTACATTAGTATTACAAGGTTCTTTAGATGATGATCTTTATCAAGAAAGTGCACCTTTCATTCTTAATACGGTGGAAACAGATGATAAAGAGATCATCTGGTATGAAAACTCTGGTCATATTATTACATTAGACAAAGAACGTGATAAAGTGTATGAGGACGTATACAAATTTTTAGATCATATAGAGTGGTCTGTAGCAAACTAAGAGCTGTCAGCAGACAGCTCTTTTCGTTTTGCCTATTTTAAGCTAAGAACAATACAATTAATATTTATAAAAGAAAAAACTATTGTTTTTAATATAAATGCCTGATACCATAGTGGAATTGTAGGGAGAAATCCATTCTATTTAAATTATTTGCAAAAGTTAAATACATCTAAGGAGTACATCAAAATGCAACAAAAAATACCTTTTTCAACATATGCAGTCATTGGCACGATGCTTTTCGGACTGTTTTTTGGAGCAGGGAATCTTATTTTTCCAATTCAGCTTGGACAATTAGCAGGGACCAACTTTTGGTTTGGACTAATTGGATTTTTAATAACAGCTATCGGTTTACCGTTTCTAGGTATTTTAGCTATTGGTTTATCAGGTAGTAACGGTTTGCGTGACTTAGCGAGCCGTGTTCATCCATTATTCGGCGTCATCTTTTCATTAGCGCTCTATTTAACGATCGGTCCTTTTTTTGCGATTCCTCGTACAGCGACAGTTCCGTTTGTTGTTGGCTTTGAACCATATATTCAAGCAGAGCATACAACACTTCTACTTGCTTTATTTAGCTTTGTATTTTTTGCCATCGTTTATTATTTCTCATTGAATCCTGCGAAAATTATGGATTATATCGGTAAATATTTAACACCAGCTTTTTTGATTATGTTATTTATTTTAATTATTATTAGTATTTTAAAGCCGATGGGACATTTCCAGCAGCCAATGGGAGACTATATTGATTCAGCATTTATGACGGGCTTTAAAGAAGGCTATAACACAATGGATGCGCTAGCGTCATTAGCTTTTGGTATTGTCGTTATTAACGCGATTAAAGGCGCAGGAATTTCTGATAGAAAAGAAATTGCTAAGGCAACGTGGAAATCTGGTATTTTTGCCATGGCATTAATGATGCTAATATATGGTTTAATAACATATATGGGGGCATCGAGTATTGAGGCTGTTGGTACATTTGATAACGGTGGTTTAATATTTGCTGCTGTTGCTGAACACTATTTCGGATCCTTTGGTGCAATTTTATTGGCATTTATTATTGTCCTTGCGTGTTTAAAGACAAGTATTGGTTTAATCACATCTTGTAGTGAATTTTTCCACGAAGTGTTCCCGAAAATAAGCTATAAGTGGTTTGTATTCATATTGTGCCTTGTGTCATTTACCATTGCTAACTTCGGTTTAAATAATATCATTAAATTCGCCATTCCAGTACTAATGTTCTTATATCCTCTAGCGATTGTTTTAATTCTACTTGCTTTAAGCTCATCGCTATTTAACAATAAGCAATCGGTTTATGTAATTGCGATGATTTTTACATTTTTTATTAGTTTAATTGATGGCTATAAAGCATTAGTGAGTAGCATTCCAGCGGCGAAATTAAGTATTTTTGATGCGGTTGAGAAAGTATATTCAGACTTTTTACCTTTCTATGACATAGGTTTAGGATGGATACTACCAGCGTTAATTGGTGCTTTGATCGGATATTTAATTCCAGCAAAAAGAGTGTAAAAGTTTTAAATGAGGCCGGGACATAACTGGATAAAACTTTAATAAGCGCGAGAAATCAATTTTAGAAACGTTGATTTCTCGAGCTTTTCTGTGTGAATTTTGCTTTTAAAATAATTTATACACATACTAATATAAAAATCATCTAACAACAAACCATTCAGTAATTTCTAATCTAGCTAAATATCTGAAGGATTTTAACACTGATAATGATTTTTTCTAAATTATATACATTAATTTGGATAAATTAACCACAAAAGAATGTTATTGTTATGGTAGTGAATTTGAGGAGTGATTTATATGATGAAAAAAATATTACAATGTTTCATGTTAGTCCTAGTACTCTTGTTGATAGCCTGCAGCAAAGAAGAATCTGAGGATACGATTGAGGAAGTTTCGGAAGGTATTTCAAAAGCGACAGTAATTAACAACGTACTTGAACAAACCATTACAAGCTATAAAATGAAGATGGAATCAACTGGTGGATCTAAAACTATCGGATCTAAAAAAGAACAATTAATAGAAGACGAAACTCACACAATGGATATGGCAGTTCAAAAGGAGCCGTTTCTTATTTATTATAATTACGTTGATCCTGAAGAAATGACGAAGACTTATATTGATAGTGATAGCGAATATTACAATCTTAATAATAGCGAACGCTGGTATAAGATATCTGAATTAGATATGGCTGAAAAGCAGGGATTTTTTAGAGAAGGTTATTTAAAAGAAGATATCAGAAGATTGTTAGAATTTGAAGACATAATTGAACTTCAGTCCCGAGAAAATGAGTACATATTGATTGCCAATGTTACTGATTCATCAGATAAAAAGAGTCTAGCATTTGTAACAGATTATATTGAAAATAATATGAAAATGGAATTGGATACAAAGCGCCTAAAGATAACGATTAATGAAGTCAAATATACACTAATATTTGATAAAGACTTTTTACTGAAATCACTTAATATTATTGTGGATATAAATTTATATGAAGGAACCTCCAAGTCAAATTTATATTTAAATACTAAAACCGTTTATTCGGATGTAAACAATGTACGTGATTTTTTAATGCCTGAAGGAATTAGTAAGAATGCCATTAATACAGATGAATTGTAAGCCCGAAATATAAAAAAATAAGCGACCTTCTCAGTACGCACGACTAATGGCCGGAGGTGCCTGGCTATTTATATGCGTTATTTGATTACGGGCTTACGATGAATTTAAAAACAATATGAAATTCGGATTTCTTTATTTGAAGGAATTTGAAAGTAGGGTGCATTTCAAACGAGAAGTGACAAAATAGAACGAATACTATATATAAAATGAGTCCGGTACGGACTCATTTTGAACATGTTGACTAATGAAATAACTTTACCTTTCTGGGGTACCTTCACAATTTTATTTCGTGTGTTGTCTCATCTATAGAAAATTAGTAAGCTGTCCAACCACCATCAACAGCAATGACTTGTCCGTTGACAAAGCTTGCTTCATCTGAGCCAAGGAAAATAGCTAGTTGAGCGATTT